>JALWVW010000025.1 GCA_027079365.1 Campylobacteraceae bacterium
GGTGCAGGAATACTCTCCTCTATGGGAAAGATGGATATTGGTACCTCTATCATGATTGCCACAGTGGCGAATTTCATTGGTGATACGGTGCTATTCTACCTTTCGCAGACCAATAAAAAAGAGGTGACGGGGTACATGACAAAGCATAAACGCAAGATTGCCTATACCAATCTCCTGATGAGAAAATATGGTTGGTTAGCAGTGTTTTTGCAAAAATATATCTATGGTGTCAAAACCTTGGTGCCTATTGTGATGGGGTTGACAAAGTATGATTTCAAGAAATTTGTAACGCTTAACTTCTTTGCTTCTATTGTGTGGGGTTTGGTTGTCGGATTAATTAGTTTTTACTTCTCTACTGCCGTGAGAGGCTGGATGGGGTAGAGAATTAGGAGTTAGGAATTAGGAGTTAGGAATTAGGAGTTAGGAATTGGTTGGGGGTGCGTGTTAGGCACCCTGATATTTTTTCACGAATTTTGCGATTCTTCGTATGCCTTCTCTGATGGTGACGATGTCTGTGGCGAAAGAGAATCGGAAGTAGCCGTCACTGCCAAAGGCGATGCCTGGTACCACGGCCACACCATACTCTGCCAAGAGGTCTTTGCAGAACTTCATGGAGTCTCCGGTAATGGCAGTAATATTGACAAAGAGATAAAAGGCACCGTCCGGTTTTCGGACACTGAGACCCTCGATTTCATTGATAAGCTCGGCTGCTTCTGTGGCTCTAGACTCAAAGGCCTGCCGCATGGTCTCGATCTCTTCATCTACTTCACCATTGAGTGCAACGATGGCAGCCTTCTGGGTAATGGAGTTGATGTTGGAGGTGCTTTGTGACTGCAGGGCATTCATTTTGGAGACCAGTGCCTTGCTGGCGCTCGCCAGATAGCCAAAACGCCATCCTGTCATCGCAACGGACTTGCTGAGACCATTGACCGTAATGGTTCTTTGATACGTATCTTCGCTGATACTTGCGACTGAAGTGAATGTACTGTCACCAAAAAGAAGCTTCTCATACATTTCGTCACTGACTACGATGACATTGGTATCTTTCAGTACTTCTGCCAATGCTTCAAGTTCACTCTTGCTGTAGACGGAACCGGTAGGATTGGATGGGGTGGTGAGAATGAGCATGGATGTTTTGGGTGTAATGGCAGCCTTGAGCTGTGCTGCTGTGATCTTGAATCCACTGCGGTCATCGGTGTGTATGATCACGGATGTGCCTCCGGCATAGGTGACAAGTTCAGGATAGGTCACCCAGTAGGGCGCAGGAATGATCACTTCGTCGCCGACCTCAATGAGTGCCTGAGTAAGGTTAAATAGAGACTGTTTGGCACCGTTGCTGCTGATAATCTGTTCTCGGTCATAGCTGAGCCCATTGTCCCGCTTCAGTTTGAGACTGATTGCATCAAGCAGTTCAGGGATACCAGCAACAGGAGTGTATTTGGTAAATCCTTCGTTGAGTGCCTGAATGGCAGCATCTTTGATCGCTTGTGGGGTGTCAAAATCCGGTTCCCCGGCAGAGAAACTCAGTATATCTTTTCCTTCAGCCTTCAGTTCTGCTGCAAGTGTACTGATAGCAATAGTCATAGAAGGAGAGAGGGATTGTATGCGTTTTGATAGCATGAAGTGATGCCTTGTGTTGAGTTGTATAGATTATACACTAAGATAATTTTATCTTGGCTATAATAACGGTAAAAAAACAAGGGAAGCCTGGTGAGTAAAGCAAAAGTAACAGATCTGCTCTCTGTACTGCTGATCGCACTCTCCTACCTGTGGGGGAGCACTTATCATAATGCACTACTCTTCACGGGGCTCTTTGCACTTTCTGGTGCTGTGACCAACCAGTTGGCGATCCATATGCTCTTTGAGAGGGTTCCGGGACTCTATGGTTCGGGGATTATAGAGAAAAATTTTGAGACTTTTAAAAGATCCATACGCACAATGATCATGGAGCAGTTTTTTACCAAAGAGAAACTTGATCAGTTTTTCCAGAGTGAGGAGCAAAAAATCGACCTGACTCCCCTGGTAGAATCGGCAGATTTTACGCCAGCATTTGATGCACTCAAGCAGAGTGTCATGGAGTCCAAATTCGGTGCGATGGTACAGATGGTTGGCGGAGAGGATGCATTGGAGCCCCTCAGGGATTCCTTTAGCCGAAAACTCAAAAGCTCGGTAGCCTCTATTGTGGGCTCCAATGTTTTCAATGCGCAGCTGAGCCATCACCTGACACACTCTACGCTGAGTGAAGATCTGATAGAAAATATAGAGCTTCTGGTGGAAAGAAGGCTGGAGGAGCTGAGTCCGACGATGGTCAAGGCACTGATCCAGGATCTGATACGGGAGCACTTGGGATGGCTGGTAGTCTGGGGTGGTGTTTTTGGTGGTATCCTGGGTCTGTTTTCCTCTTTTTTAATTTAGGGGTGCCCTTAGTCTGGAAGATATACAAATCAAAATAATTATGCTATGATACTGTTATCGTTGAGTAGCAAGGGGAGTATATGGGGAAACCGAATGAGCCAAAAGATGACTTATTTCAAAAGCGTCTTTCCTATGACAAGTTAGGTTTTTACTATCTCTCTCTGCCTGTCCTTCTTTTTGCCAATCTTATGGGGGCATTCCTGCTCAGTGCCATACAGCTGAATGTCGTAGACCTCTACTCTATTGTGGTATGGCTCTCTCTCAGTATCGTGATGTTTCTGTATGGACTTTATCAGTATAAACTTTTTAGAAAAAAAACAGAAGAGAGCAAGCTTGCCCAGGCAGATATATGGCTTGACAAATACTATATGGATACCTTGATCAATGGGATCATCTGGGGAAGCAGTGCATTTTTGATGTTTCCCGAATCAAATCTTTTGAATCAGATGATGCTTGTATTCTTTCTTTTTGCAGTGGGCTTTACGGCGATGGGCATTCTGGCTTCCAAGCGGGATCTTCTGATCACCTATATCTCTGTCATGTATCTTCCTCTGATACTGCGAATGATCTTTATAGAAGATGCAGTCCACAGCAATACCGGTTATATTCTTCTTGCACTGGTATTGTTGATGGCTATCATTGCGAACTATTACGGAAGGGTCATCAATAATGCATTGCGAAACAAGCAGGACTTTATAACGATCAAGCAAACACATGAAAAGCTCAAAGAGCGGTTTTTCTCTCTATTCGAACGGGCACCGGTAGGGATCTACTATTACAACCAAAACCTGGAACCAGAAGATGCCAATGAGCATTTTATCGAAATGAGTCAGCAAAAAACAAAAGAGAAGCTACTTGAGGTGCCACTTTTGGCACTGGAGAACAGAAAGATCAGGGAGATTCACGAAAGTGTCTTTCAGGGGATTGCCGGTGAATATCGAGGTCCTTTTGCCATAGCAGAAAATAAGGATCTCTATGTCAAGCTCTCTACAGTTCCCATGATCAATGCCGCAGGGGTTGTGGCTGGCGGTATTGCTATTATCAATGATATCACCAATGAAGTGACGGCCAAAGAGAAAATGGTACGCAATGCCTATTATGATCTGCTTACCGATATCCCTAACAGAACACTGCTTATGGATAAACTGAAGCTTCATATTGCAAGCAAAGAAAAGGATCCACGATACGGCGCATTACTTTTTATGGATTTTGATAATTTTAAGAAAGTTAATGAGACTTTTGGTCACAAAGCAGGAGACAAACTCTTGCAGCAGGCATCTGAAAGGATGAAGACGATTATCAGTGAAGAGGAGCTCTTTGCAAGAATAAGCGGAGACAAATTTGTCTTTCTTCTGCCCCTGTTGGTAGAAGAAAAAAAGGCTTCCGAGGTGCTGGTGAAGCAGTATATTCGCTTTATACGCGATGCATTCTCTGAACCTTTGTTGGTAGCGGGAGAAGAGTATCATCTGAGTTTCAGCATAGGTGTGGTGCTCTTCCATGAGAACATTGTCTCAGCCTTTGATCTGCTGAAAAAGGCTGAGACAGCCATGTATGAGGCAAAAAGTAGTGCCAGAGGCACCAGCAGGTTTTACCAGAAAGAGATGGGTGCCTATGCGAAGGAGGCACTGGTATTGGAGAACGATATGCATAAGGCGATAGCCCACAATGAGCTCTCCATAGTGTATCAGCCGCAGGTGGATATCTCCAATGATACTATTGTGAGTGTGGAGGCTTTGGTGCGCTGGATGCACCCGAGCAAAGGAATGATCTCTCCCGCTGTCTTTATCCCCATTTCCGAAGAGAGTGGCACGATCATCAAGCTGGAGGAGTGGATACATGCCACGATCTTCAAAGAGATAGCTGCACTTAAAAAAGAGGACAATACTTTGATGCTGCAGCGTATTGCTGTCAATCTCAGTGCCGTGCATTTTATGCAGCCGAATTTTGTTGAGAAATTTATGCTGAGTATCGCGAAGTACAAGATAGATCCCCATTGGATAGAGATAGAGATCACAGAAAGCGGTATTATGAGAAATCTGGATGACGCGATAGAGAAGATGCATACTCTAAAGGCATTTGGCTTTGTCTTTGCTATTGATGACTTTGGCACCGGACACTCTTCTCTCTCCTACCTAAAGCGCTTGCCTGTAGACACCATCAAGATCGATCAGGCATTCATTAAAAATATGCATCAGGACAAAGGGGATGCCATGATTGTTGAATCGGTGGTCTCCATTGGTAAAAAGTTTGGCTTCAAAGTATTGGCAGAAGGGGTAGAGGAGAGTGTTTCTCTGATGCATCTGCGGATTATCCAGTGTGACCTGTATCAGGGAAACTTTGGATACAAACCTATGCCGATGGAAGCACTGGCTTCACTCCTGAAGCAGCCCAAAAGCCTCTTTCCTGCTGTGTAACCAGTATTTAACACCCTTTTAGTTATAATCCCTTCCTATATATACTGCATATTAATTTACTATCAAGGTTGCTTTATGAAAGATCTTTTTACCTCTTTTAAGGATAACTGTGGATTTGGACTGCTCGCATCGATTGACAACATCCCTTCGCATAGAAATCTGGAAGATGCTGTGACTTCACTCTCTCGTATGATGCACAGGGGTGCTATCGCTGCAGACGGGAAGACAGGAGACGGTTCAGGCCTTCTTCTCTCTATTCCTCGGAAATTTTTTCAGAAAGAGGCAGCCAAAGAGGGGATTGATTTACCGGAAAAATATGCAGTAGCTATGGTATTTTCCTGTAATGCTGCTGATCTTGAGATCGTTGTAGAGTCATGCCGGAACAATGACCTCAAGGTACTCTATACCCGCCAAGTACCTGTCAACAAAGAGGCATTGGGGGAGCAGGCATTGGCTTCACTGCCTCAGATCACACAGTTTTTTGTTGCGCCGGATGCATTGGTGGCAGTAGAACGGTTCAATGCGCTGGTTTACCTGACAAGAAAAGAGATCGAGCATAAGCTTCAGGGGGATAGGGCATTCTATATCCCTTCATTCTCTACCTCGGTGATCGCTTACAAGGGCTTGGTCATGCCGACACATATCAAGGAGTTCTATCCTGATATTGCTGATGAGGACTTCGAGGTCTCCTTTGCACTCTTTCATCAGCGCTTTTCTACTAATACCTTGCCGGAGTGGAGATTGGCCCAGCCTTTCAGAGCAGTAGCGCACAATGGTGAGATTAATTCTGTATCCGCCAACCGCTTCAATGTCGCTTCCAAGATCAAAGCATTTGAAAGCAAGGTATTCAGCGAGACAGAGATGGTGAAGATATCAGAGATCATCCAGTCCAATATGAGTGATTCGGCAAGTTTGGATAATTTTCTGGAATTTTTGCATGTGAATGGGATGGATTTTTTCAAAGCAGTCAGGTCTGTGATCCCTGCGCCATGGCACAATGCCCCCTATATGGATCCTAACTTGAAAGCTTTTTATGAGTATATCAGTACCTCTTTCGAGCCGTGGGACGGACCAGCAGCAGTGAGTATGACCGATGGTCGCTATATTGGCTGCGTATTGGATCGTAATGGTCTGAGGCCTGCCAAATATATTATTACCAAAGACAACAGACTGCTTATAAGTTCCGAATATGGCGTGGTGGATATCCCGGAAGAGGAGATCGCCAAAAGAGGCAGACTAAAATCTGGAGAGATGATGGGACTGGATCTCAAATATGGGCGTGTGCTCAGCAATAATGATATTAACAATTATCTCAAAGACAAAGATCCCTACGAGAAATGGCTTAACAGTAATATGACCTACCTGCAGGAACACGCCCATGACTCTACGACGGTATTTCCTAAGCAGCCCAGAGAGGAGATGGAGGCAAAGCAGAGGTATTTCAACTACACGCTGGAACTGATCAAAGAGGTGATCAAGCCTATGGTAGAGGAGGGCAAAGAGACCACTGCCTCTATGGGGGATGATACGCCTTTGGCAGCCTTTTCCACGGAGCACAGAAACTTTTCCGATTTCTTCAAACAGAAATTTGCACAGGTGACCAATCCTCCGATTGACCCGATCCGCGAAAAAATCGTCATGAGTCTCAATACTGGCTTTGGTGAGACCAGAAATATTCTTGCAGATGATGCCCTCAATGCAAAGCGTCTCAAGACAGTCTCTCCCATCATGTCCAGAGAGAAGTTCCAGCTGCTCAAAGAGTTTGGGGCACCGGGTAATAAAAGATATGATGCGGACTACCGCTACAGAACCTACAGTACTGTGTTTGGTGCTGATCTTAAAGCGAGTATGGAAACGCTTATTGATACCATTGTCTCTGATGTCAAAAAAGAGGGCATTAGGGTTGTGGTGCTCGACGACAGAGAGATGACAGCGCAGACACCTGCTATGCCGATGTTGATGCTTGTAGGCAGGCTTTCCCGGAGACTACAGGACGAGGAGATCAGAAACCTTGCCAATATTGTGACGGTCACAGGTGAGGTCTTTGATCCACATTCTGCTGCTTGTATGATCGGCTATGGTGCGAGCACGGTCTTCCCTTATCTTCTTTATTATACAGTCAAAACCATCGTGCGCAAAGAGGATGAGACTGTCAAGATGAAACCGGTACTCAAGCAGTTCCGTAGGGCCATGAGCGCAGGACTGTTGAAGATCATATCCAAGATGGGTATCTCAACGATAGTCAGTTACCGCAATGCTGCATTGTTTGATGTGATCGGACTCAGTGATGAGATCGTTTCTGAGTGCTTCTCCGGCTCAAAGGGACTACTGGGAGGACTGGGATACCGTGATATCGAAGAGAGGATATTCACCTATGCCAAAGAGGCATACGAGATGGTACCCACAGGCAAACAGTTCCCTCTGGAAAAAGGCGGCTTCTATCGTTTCAAAAAGAATGCAGAGTACCATGATTTCTCCAGGTCAGTGATCAATGCGATCATCAAACTTGGCACCACAGGTGAAAAAGAAGACTACAACCATTTCAAATCACTGGTCAATGACCGTGACAAGAAGTTTATTAGGGATTTCTATCGCCTGCATTCCGATAGGGAAGCGATCTCACTGGATCAGGTTGAGCCTATCGAGTCGATTTATAAGCGCTTTTCTACCGCTGCTATGAGTCTGGGCTCCATGTCTCCTGAGGCACACGAATGTCTGGCGGCAGCGATGAATACGATTGGTGCCAAGAGCAACTCGGGAGAGGGAGGTGAGGATGCTGCCAGATTTGATACAATTCTTAACTCCAAGATCAAGCAGGTAGCCTCAGGAAGATTTGGTGTGACACCGGCCTATCTCAGGTCTGCCGAAGAGATCCAGATCAAGGTCGCACAGGGAGCTAAGCCAGGCGAAGGGGGGCAGTTGCCTGGCTCGAAGGTGACACCATTGATCGCCAAACTCAGATATACCAAGCCAGGTGTGACGCTTATCTCTCCTCCTCCTCATCATGATATCTACTCGATCGAGGATCTGGCACAGCTGATCTTTGACCTCAAGCAGGTCAATCCTTATGCCAAGATCTCAGTCAAACTGGTCTCTACAGCAGGGGTAGGAACGATCGCAGCAGGTGTGGCAAAGTGCTACGCCGACAAGATCATTATCTCAGGTGCAGATGGTGGTACAGGGGCAGCACCGATAGGTTCAGTGCGCTTTGCAGGCAATCCTTGGGAACTGGGATTGATCGAGGCACACAATGCGCTTAAGGCCAACAATCTCAGGGGACAGGTGACCATCGAGACTGATGGTGGACTCAAGACCGGTCTGGATGTGGTCAAAGCAGCAATTTTTGGTGCTGAAGCATATGCTTTTGGTACGGCAGCACTGGCAATTGTAGGCTGTATTATGTGTCGCTCCTGTCATACCAATACCTGCCCGGTAGGAATCACCACACAGGATGACAGACTCAGAGAAAAGTTCAACGGTACCGTGGAAAAAGTGATCAACTACTTCAGGCTGCTGGGTGAAGATGTGAGAGAGATTCTCGCATCACTGGGATATGCTTCTCTTGAAGAGATCATTGGCAGGGTAGACCTGCTGGCAGTGATCGATGATGCCCTTGCTCAAAAGTTTGATTTTGGGAAGATACTGTATCGCCTGGACGGTGTAGACACAGCCCAGGTGGATACCAATGAACCTTATGATGATAATGCCTTTGAGAAAGAGATACTTGCGGAGGTGAAGGAGAGCATAGTGGATCCAGCAAAACCTGTAGAGATCCATAGGCAGATCAATAACCTCAATCGAAGTTTCGGTGCACTCATCTCTGGTGAGATTGCAGCCAAATATGGAGACAAGGGACTGCCGGCTGATACGATCAGACTTCATCTGGAAGGTATCGCAGGACAGTCACTGGGAGCATTTTTAAGTGAAGGTGTCTGTATTCGACTCGAGGGTGCTGCCAATGATTATGTGGGCAAAGGGATGAGTGGTGGTCGTATCGTTGTCACTTCGGATAGTAACTGCGGTCCTGAGTACTCTTTGGCCGGCAATACCTGTCTCTATGGTGCCACCGGGGGCTCACTCTATGTCAATGGTAATGTGGGAGAGCGATTTGCAGTACGAAACTCAGGTGCCACCACAGTGGTAGAGGGTACCGGAGACCACGCCTGTGAGTATATGACAGGTGGTGTGGTCGTGATTCTCGGTGCCACAGGTGTCAACTTTGGTGCAGGCATGACAGGTGGGTTGGCATTTGTCTATGATAAAGAGCGTGATTTTATCGACAATATCAACCAGGAGCTTGTCGAGGCAGTGCGCATTGATACGGATGATATGGATACAGAGCGGTTTGATCTCAAGCGGCTGATTCAGGATTATTATAGTGAGACAGGCAGCAGGCAGGCTGAAGCGATACTGGAGAAATTCAGAACCGAGGTGCGCACCTTCTGGATGGTGAGGCCACGGGCTACCTGTGATTGTAAAAAAGGTGAACAGAAAGAGTAGAATGACAGATTTTACCGAAGCCTGTATCCAGGCGAACCGTGAGATAGCACAGCAGCTAAAAGAGAATTTTCACTTTTCACTTTTAGAAAAAGGAGAGAGAGGTGCAGGGGGTGATGTCAGCTCCCGGGCTGATCTTCTGGCCGAAGAGATTTTTGTAAGATATCTCGGCAGCTTTGGCACTATTGAATCAGAAGAATCAGGTGTGATTGGTGAGGGTGAGAGCAGGATTATTATAGACCCATTGGACGGTTCGGCCAATTTTGCTTCAGGGTTTCCCTACTATGGAACTTCTGTAGCCCTGCTGGATCACACAGGCAGACTAAGAGAAGCACAGGTATGTAATGTGGCAAATGGGGATCTCTTTATCAAAAAGGACCAAGAAAAACTCTCCGTCGGCAATCTTTACGCCGCAGCACTTTCGCCTCAGCTTGGTATGTCTGATCCTGAATTGGGTCTTTTTGAAAAGGCCTATGCCAATCCTCTAATTGCTGCAGGGCTACTGAAGGCGGGATATAAGTTTCGCTCACCCGGAGCCACTGCCCTCTCACTGGCTTATGCCCACAATGTACAGTTTTTTCTTTTTGTGGGACAGAGTCGCATCTATGATGTAGTGGCAGGTCTGGCGATTTGTGAGGGACTTGAAGTGAGTGTTGAAGAGGATTATGTTATAGTATCACACAGTAAAAATATTACAAAAAAGTTAGAAGCGATTGTACGCAGGAGTTTAGCATGAATTTTGGTAGTTTGTTTAGCGGCATGGTTGGTAAAAAAGAGGAAGAAGAGCAGAGCCACTGGATCAAGTGTCCCAAATGTCTCTCTTTAATGCACTACAAGCAGGTAGAGTCCAGACACAGTGTCTGTCCCAAATGTGCCAACCATTTTCGTATTGCAGCAGATGCGAGGATTACACTTCTTTCGGACGAGGGGAGTTTTGAGGAACATGATGCCTCTTTGGCACCTGTGGATCCTTTGAGGTTCTCTGACAAAAAAAGCTATAAAAAACGCATAGAAGAGGGGAAGAAAAAGACAGGCAGAGTCTCCTCTATTGTAAGTGGAAGCTGTACTGTAGAGGGGCAGCCTGTGGAACTGGTGGTCTTCGACTTTTCTTTTATGGGAGGAAGTCTTGGCTCTGTCGAGGGCGAGAAGATTGTTCGGGCTATTGACCGTGCTATAGAGAAAAAGTGTGGGGTGGTGATCGTCTCTGCCTCAGGTGGTGCGAGAATGCAAGAGGGCACCTATTCACTGCTTCAAATGAGTAAAACCTCTGCTGCACTGAGAAAACTTGCCGACCACCATCTTCCCTATATTTCGGTACTGACTGACCCTACGATGGGTGGCGTGAGCGCCTCTTTTGCCATGTTGGGTGATATTATCATGGCAGAGCCCAATGCACTGATTGGCTTTGCCGGGCAGCGGGTAATCAAACAGACAGTGGGTGTGGATCTGCCTGAAGGCTTCCAGCGTGCGGAGTTCCTGTTGGAACACGGTCTGATTGATATGGTGGTCGATCGTAATGAGATGAAGGAGAGTATCGCACGGTTTATAAAGCTCTTTCTGGAGAGAGATGAGGCGGTGCCAACATCCAAGTCTATTGAAACAGAAGAAGAGGCATAGCCCCCCGGCCTCTCTATCCAAGGAGCTTCCTGTGCAAGACAAACTAACAGTGCCCTATACAAAAAATCTACCGGAATATACCCAAAAACAGCGCAAGGTCTATCGCAAAAGTGCCAAGATTAAAACCAGTTTTTATGAGAAGGAACTCTATAAACTGCAGTATGAGATCGTCAAACTCCAGAAATGGGTGATTGATACCAATCAACGACTTCTGGTCATCTTTGAAGGAATGGATACCGCAGGAAAGAGCTCTACGATCAAAGCACTGACTCCCTACCTAAATCCCCGTGCTTCCCGTTCTGTTGCCCTGCCAAAACCCAATAACAAAGAGCTGGGACAATGGTATTTTCAACGACATTTCAAGCATCTTCCCAATGAGGGCGAGATGGTCTTTTTTGATCGTAGCTGGTACAACCGTGCAGGCATAGAGCAGGTCTTTGGCTTCTGTACGCAGGCACAGCATGAGCACTTCTATGCACAGGTGAACGGGGTAGAGAAGATGCTGAATGATGATGGGCTGCTCTTCTTCAAGTTCTATCTCAATATAGACAAGGAGACCCAGGCTGCTCGCATCCAAGATCGGGAAAAGGATCCGCTCAAGAGCTGGAAGCTCTCCAAACTCGACTACGCGTCCTATGAAAAGTATGATACCTATGTGACACTTAGGGACAAAATGTTTCGTCTTTCCGGGACGACATATGCGCCTTGGATCTGCTTGGATGCCGTGGACAAGAAGCGTGCCAGGCTCAATGCAATCCGCTACCTGCTGTATGCCATCGACTATAAAGGAAAGGACAGTACCTTTATCTGTGGCGTTGATGAGAAGATTGTCACCACCTATACCGAGGGATGATACTCCTCCCACTCTCTGGGCTCACCAAGATAGAAACCCTGTAGATATGCCACATTAAGTGTCAGCAGACTATCGAGTATTTTTTTGCTGGAGACATGTTCTGCGACTACTTTGAGGTTCTGTGACCTTCCCATTTCATTGATCAGTTTGATGATCGCCCCCACCCGCTCTGTATTATTTTCCAGCGCACCTACAATTGTACCGTCGATTTTGATAATATCAATATCAAGTTTGGTAAGATAGGAGAAATTAGAATACCCGCTGCCAAAATCATCAATAGCGATCTTTGATCCATATTGCTTAAGCTTTTTAAATATCTGATCAATATATTTGAAATCTGTGATCTCATTGTGTTCAAGCATCTCAAAGATCAGTCTTTCTGCCAGATCTTTATTGCTTTTTAGCTCTTCCTGGACGATCTCCATCATCTCTTCATTGTGTAGGTCAGCCAGATCCATATTGATAGAGATAATCTCTGTAGGGTTCTCCCTTAGGCGGGAAAAAGCATGGCTGATCACCCACTTGCTGAGTCTTATATAGTGGATACTGTCTCGGATAAGATCCATGAAATAATAAGGTGTTACCAGGTTGGAAGGATTGTCTTCGTCCTTGATCCTTACCAGTGCTTCATAGGAGTATATCTGCATGGTCTCTACATCGTAGATAGGTTGGAAAAGGCAGGCAAGCTGTCCGTTGTCGATAGCATGTTTGACATGATCTATATTCTTATATTTGATATCTGTATGAGAGATGTGGTTTAGTACAGCCAGTCTATTCTTTCCCTCTCCTTTAAGTGTCAAAAGCTTCTTGTCCAGAATATGCTCCATGTCATAAAAGGAGTTTACTTCCTTGGGTGTTTTTGCGGCACACATGGTTATTGTGAGGGTGACGGAGTGGTTATCAATAAGATATTTTCGAGAAGAGAGGTTTTCAAACAGTATATGGGAGAAGGTTGTGAGATCTGTCTCAGATTTTTGAAGGATAAGTAAAAATTCAGCACCATGGTTTCTAATGATCTCTGTCTTTTTTGGTACGATACTGCTAATGTATTCAACAAATATCTGCAGCACTTTGTCTGCTGCATCTCTCCCAAATTTATCATTGATCCGTATGAACCTGTCGATATCAATCAGTATAAAATCATAGGCATTGACCTGATGCTCTTCGAAGTACTCTTTGCGATAAAGTCGTGTGTGGGCAGAGGTAAGGGGATCAACGAGAACACTTCTTCTCAACCTGTAGGAACTGTAAACGATATAGCCTAAAAAAAGAATGCTGAAAAGAATAAACAGTTGCAGAAGACGGACAATATACTGTATGGGGGCATTAAAGTCTTTGATCTGTTTTTCATATGTTTTTGAAAGGTCAAGTACAAGCAGTGCACTGGTTTTGTTGTTATCTCGTATGGGATACAAAAGGGATGCCCATACTTTTTTGACACTGCCATGCTGTTTGATGATCTGTGGTGTGCCGTTCTCATAGATGCGGTGAAATACATGTGTTTCGGGGAAAAAGGGAGATTTGTATTCTGCCGGATCGTCACTGTCTCCATCAAGCAAGAATCTGAAGTTTCCTTCTGTGTCTTTGTATAATACAAACATGTTGATGAAGTGCTTTGTTTGAAAAGCATGGAGCATTTTGTTTAAATTGGCTCTGTTGGCAACGCTATTGTCAAGACATCTGGCGAGAGGGGCGCAGGTATAGTTCTGGATATAGTTTGCAATCCTTGCTGCATACTGATTGGCTTTGCCGATCTCTGACCTTTGCAAAGTTTTTGTATTTTCCTCGATGGTATACTGTATATAAAATGCAATCAGGATAAGAAACCCCATGATTGCAAAAGTATATTTGAGGGAGTGCTTGTGCATTAGAGAGCATCTACTGTATATTTACGATATTTTCCGGGCAGAGAGATGCCGAGATGCAGGAGTCTTTTTTTGACAAAAAGAATCTGTGCTCTCCCCTTGCGCCAATAGAATGCCCCGATGACATACTTGGAATGGTGAAGTAGATTGTATGTGGTTGCCAATACGATTGCATTGCCAGTATGGGGTATATGCTTTAGAGAGCTTCTTTTGCTGATCACCAGGGCATCAGCACTGGAGGGATTTTGCACCAAAGAGATCTTGCTTGATTTCGAAAAGACGGTATAGAGTGATTTGTCGTCGGTATAGATGCGATAGTGTGATGTATGCAGCAGCGATGTGAACAGTTCATGATAGATTTTAAGTGTACTCCTGACTTCCAGCGCATGTAGATGCCAACAGGAGAGTATGCAAAATATCAGGAGTTTTTTCAAAAGGTGTACTCCATCTGAAGTGTAACTCTTCGATCAGTTACAGGTATATCAAGGGGGGCAATGGGCATGATACTTCCGGAGGCATCAGGTCTAAATCTGTAAAGTTTGTCTTTGATACCTTTGTTGAGAAGATTTTCGCCTTTCAGTGTCAGCGAGAGGTTCTCCGAAGCATTCCATGTGATAGCAGTACTGAGATCAAAATAGTTGGTCTTGTCTATGGTGTTCTTATGCCAGACCAGACTGTTGTAGAGCTCCCAATTCCCGAAGCGATTACTGAGTGCAGCATAACCTCCCCAGTCTTCATAGTTTTGAAGATCAAGGTCATCTTGGTATTGGGCATAACGCAAATGCAGGTCAAATCTGTCATCACTGTTGAAATTGTAACTATAGTCAGCCATAGCGCTGAAATACTGTATCTCTGTGATGGGTAGGTTGGGAGGTGTCAGTAGCCCATTCTTCTCCTTCATGCCCATGAGAAGCAACCTGGCATGCTGCTTCTCATCCTGATAGGAGAGCTCCTGCGTCAACCCCCATGAGGTCTGAATAGGTAATCTGCTCCCCGGAGGCAAAATCGTGAGTGCAGTGGGGTCTTTGGCAAACATGATCTTGTAGAGGTATGTTTTGTAGCTCCAGTTTTCATTGGCATATATGTAGCCAACTCTCAGGCCTCCCAGGTCACTGTCTTCTATATTGCCATTTCTCTCTAAATGATTATAGGAGAGTCCTAACGAGAGGAGATGGTGCTCGGAAAATCGATATTGATCCTGTACAAAGACTGAAGTGATGGACTCCTGGTTGAATGCCGGCATAGTGGAGTAGGGCACTCCTGCTATGCTGAAAGAGAGTAGCTCCTTCTGCCTTGCCTTGATGCCAGCAAGAAAATGATGGTTGCCCAGTTGATTTTTGTAGGTCAGCTCTTCTGTCATTGCGCTGGTGGTGATCTTCGCAGAAAAGTCAGTCACTCCGGTTGATGGCCCCATCAGCATAAGTGGTAGATCATCTTTCTGTCTAATCTCAGACTCTGTTCTGTCATAAGCAAGCTGTGCGTGCCACTGCGGGGTCAACTGAACAGCATAATCCAGATGCAGGTTGGAAAATTCAATTTCAGAGACTTCTGGTGTGGCATCCCAGCTGAGACCTGCCAGACTCTTGGCATTTTTGGAGAGAAGCTGGAGGTGGGCGATTTGACTCTCAGTTTTGATATACCCAAATAGCTGTGTGCGCCGATAGTCTCTGTCGAGTGGGGTGCTGGTGCCATTGCCAATTTTGTCTCTTTTTGCATTGGTATGTGAGATATTGAACATATAGGAAAAATCCTCTTTAGCCTCCCCATAACTAAATGTCTGAGCAGTGTGCCCATTGTCGGAAAAGAGTGCTGAGGCTTTACCGCCAGAATCCTGTGATGGGTCTTTGGAGTAGATAAATATAGTCAGATAAGAAGGCTCTGCAGAGTTTTCGAAAGAGGGCGTACCATAGTAGAGCTCTATGTGATCTGCAAAATCAAGATTAATGTCGCCATATAGCAGTACCCCGCTGCCAAACCAGCCATGTGTGATCTCTACGCCATCGATATAGACTCTGACAAAGTTACTGACAAAGGGTGAGAGTGAATAGCCTGCCAGTGGATCGGGTATGGCATATCTATTTTCATGGTAATGAATAAATGGTGTGGTCAGTAGAATATCCTTGAGTGTTCTGGCGCGCATTTTTTCGATTCTGTCCCGTGTGTAGAGCACCAGATGTCCTTTATTCTCATCGATGGTCTTTTGGCTGGTATCGTTCTTCTGGTTAAACTCATTAAGTAGGGTATCTACTGATTCTGCTGTAAGCGTAGCGGAGGAGAATAGTAGGGAGACAAGTAGGGAAATGAAGGAAGTGCTTTTGATGGGTATTGGCATGGTACTCTCTCATATGTGAAGTGCCATTATTATACGCTTTTTTTGTCAAGAGACCCTTGACAAAATACCCATTACACTCACATGAAAAGCTAAAAGAGTCCTCTGTTTTTTTGCACCTGTTCAAAGCTTCTGAAGACATCTTTGTCCAGTGAATAGACAAAGGCATAGTTGTAGTGTACTGCTGTCAGTATTTCTCTGGCCTCTTCCACAGTAGTAAACCAGTAAGGGCGGTCGACATTTTCTACTTTGGTCTTGGGTGGTGTGAGTACGATGCTTTTGACCCAGGTTGTCTGATAGCGTACATATTCTCTGGCCTTGACCACATTCTGTAGATCATCTGTAAAGATCAGTACTTTGTCGCTGGCACCCTGCGTGACAGTATGGAGAGTATTGTCTATGTAGAGTGGCAAAAAGTGCTTGGTGTATTGTATGCGGTCGATTGTATAGGGGAGGTCATGACTCTGGCAGAGGTAGACGACACGAAGCAGGTATTCCAGATGAAAAGGGATAAGTTTGATATCCTGATAGACATATTTTCCGATACGAAAAGTACTCTTGAAGAGGGTATCAGAGACAGGATAGCCTTCTGCCCGCTTGTCTAGGCGTACGGATTCGGGCTTGATCAGTCGCATAAGTTCCTCGTCGGTACTGACAAACAAGTGCCCGTCACCGTTGAGTATCTGCTCGAATGCTTTGTGCCATGTGTCAGACAGGAAGGTGATATTGCCTTTATGGGTCAGGATCATGCGCAACAAGCTCATCTCGTGTTTGTCTAGTAGGTAAAAATCTGCCTCTTTGGAGAGCAATACATAGCGCAGGAGTCTAAAAGCGGAGGCTTTGACCGAATCCACCTTGATCCATGCGATCTCAGGGTCAAGTATTTCGGTCTCTTCGCTCTCATAGATGACTGCATAGGCACCGTTGGTGACAGCCTGTGGGATATCTTTGGTATTTGCAGCGAAAAAGAGATCTCCTTCTCCTATTTTGGAGGGGAAGGCCGAGGCACTCTCGACCGCCAGGATTTCAGGTTTGCTGGTCAGTGTGCCTTCGGTAAGGTTGAGTATGTCTTCTATCTTCATTAGCTGACTGCTGTTCCGGTTTTTTTAGGCTTCTCTGGGCGCATGAGCACCAAACCCTCCTTGTCTTTGGCAGCAAGCACCATACCTTCGCTTTTGATGCCCATAAGCTTGGCTGGCTTGAGGTTGGCAACCAGACAGACCTGTGTATCGAGGAGCGCTTCGGGGCTGTACCACTCTTTGATTCCCGAGACTACTTGGCGGACATCACCGTCTCCGAGATCGACTTGAAGCAGGAGGAGCTTCTTGCTCTTGGGTACCTCTTCGGCTTGGATCACTGTACCGATCTTGAGAGAAGTCTGGAAGAACTGGTCGATACCTATCATCGCGACACCTTCCTCTTTCTCCTCTGTTTTTGCTGGAGCTTTCTCTATCTTTTTCTCTTCAGTTTTTTCTACCAGTACCGCCTCTTCTATGCGCGGGAAGAGCGGCGGAATCTTCTCTACTGTAAACGTTGCGAGCATCCCCGCCTTTTGGATCAGCTTTTCATAGTTTTCCTGTGTGATTTCGAAGCCCAGAGCCCCTGCGATAGCGGTGGTGGTCTTGGGCATGACAGGGTGGAGCATGACAGCGACATTGGCGAGGATTGTGGCGATCAGTCCATTGAGTGCCATTGCCTCCTCTTCTCGTCCCTCTTTCATCAGTGTCCAGGGTTGATACTGATCGATGGCTTTGTTGGCTACCGAGAGTGGTCTCCAGAGCTCTTCGAGATAGCGGTGGATCTGCATCTCAAACAGCAGTGGCTCCAGCTTGGTGATGCTCTCCCTCATCGCATTGAGCTCTGCCTGATAGTATTTGCCTACCAGGTCACTCTCTATTCGCCCTTCGAAGTATTTGCCACTCATACCGATAAGGCGGTTGAGCAGGTTGCCCAGGTCATTGCCTAGATCAGAGTTGATGCGGTCGATTAGCGCACGCTGGCTAAAGTCCCCGTCCCCGCCAAAAGGCACCTCTCTGAGCATAAAGTAGCGGAAGTTCTCCAGTCCGTAGGCGTCGGCAACCTCTTTGGGGTTGACGACATTGCCCTTGGACTTGGACATCTTCTCACCATTGCGTGTCCACCAGCCGTGTGCCGCAATATGTTTGGGCAGAGGCATCTCCAGACTCATCAGGAATGCCGGCCAGTAGATGGCGTGAAATCGGAGGATATCTTTGCCAATCAGATGCACACGTGCCGGCCACTGATCCATGTGGGTGTTATCGGTACCGTAGCCCAGTGCGGTGAGGTAGTTCATCAGTGCATCGAGCCAGACATACATCACATGCTTGGGGTCATTGATCGCCTCAGGAAGGTGCACACCCCAGTCGAAGCTGGTGCGGGTGACCGAGAGGTCCTCCAGTCCCGACTCTACGAAACGAATCACTTCATTTCTCTTGCTTCTTGGCAGGATGCAGTCTGGATTGTCATGGTACCACTGGAGCAGCCTGTCCTGGTAGTCAGAGAGTCGGAAAAAATAGCTCTCCTCCTCTACGATTGAAGTCGGTTTGCCGCATTCGGGACAGAATTCATCGTCTACCAGCTGTATCTTGGGAAAGAAAGTCTCACAGGAGATACAGTAGTGACCCTTATAGACATCCTTATAGATGTCCCCCTTGTCAAACATTTTCTGGAAGGCGAACTGTACACCTTGCTTGTGCTCTGTATCCGTAGTTCGGATAAATTTGTCATAGGAGATACCAAACTCATCCCAAAGTGCCTTGAATTTTCCGGAGATCTCATCGGCATAGGCCTGCGTCTCTTTGCCTCTGGCTTTGGCAGCCTCTTCGATCTTTTGTCCATGCTCATCGGTGCCGGTGAGGAAGAAGGTATCATGACCAACCATCCTGGAGTAGATCGCCAAGGCATCCGCGATGACCGTTGTATAGGCATGTCCGATATGGGCGACATCATTGACATAGTAGATTGGTGTCGTGATATAGGCCTTGCGACAGCTGCTGTTATCTGGGGAGTGTTGCATGAAGTTTCCTTAAACAAATGAGTTTATTTTGAAGAGTGTATTTTAGCTGAAAAATACTGTGTCGGTGGTGTTGGAGAGCCCTCTTAATTGTTTTATAGTATAATCCTTGATAAAAACAGAAGGTGTGGATGTATGTTTCTATGGCTAAAGAGGCTGTTTTCTGGGATGTCGCGTGCGCAAGAGCACCAAAGTGTGTACCCGCAGAGGGTCTCACTTCGCAGCCATTCGAGTTTTACGGATAATGAGCCGCACTTTGAAAAGAGTTCAGAATCCCTCCTGGAGTACCTCAGACTTAAATCCAAAAAAACCACAATCAAAGAAGAAAAATTTAACCTGAACAATGTCTTAAATGAACTTTCAGGCTCTTTAAGTAATGATTTTATGGATAGTGGCGTAGAGCTGATCTTTGATATTGATAAGGCAGCCCCTAAGAGTCTGATCGGTGACTCGCTGCAGCTTGGAAAAATCCTTGCAAGCCTGACGCGAAGCCTGATACAGAAGGACCCACATGCAGAAATAGAGATCAAAATATCCCAGCCAACTTCTTTGGGAAATGCCCACAGGCTACAGTTCAAGATCATTGATGCGGCTGTACATCTCTCCAAAGAGGAGTTGAAAGCTTTTTCGGTACCGTATTATGACGAGGCACTGAAAAAATATATTAAATTGGAATTTTATGTTACTAAGGAGATCGTCTCTCTGATGGGGGGCACACTGGATATCAAAAGCAGTCCCAAAGAGGGTACGACAATGCTCCTGAATGTTCCTTTCAGGCGGGACGAGGAAGCGGGCTATAGAAAATACAGGCTGCCCTCCAAGGAGATGGTCGGAAAAAAAGTATTTCTCGTGGACAGCAATGATAATTCTGCGCTAGCGATCAAAAAAATGCTTTCCTACTTCCAGCATAAAGTGGATATTCTCTCTGCGGAACAGTTCCAGAATAAAAAAGTGAACCTCTCCCCTTATGATATTGCTATTTTTGATGAAGAGATGCTGACACCGCATGTGATCAGCTATCTTAAAAACCTTAAAAAACGCAACCCTATCAAGATCGTACTTCTTTCCAGTATTTTCCGTTCCAAACATATGGACAGGTATGGCGCACTCTCTGTGGTCGATGCTATGGCAGACAAGCCTTTTTCGCAGGAGAGAATTTTCGAGATGCTTTTGGATCTGGCGCGTGTCATTGAGAAGAAAAAGCATACGGGGTTACCGGAAAAATCTGATACCCACACTGCACCTGAAACACGCACAGTGCATCGGACACTGTTTGAAAACAGACCGGGTATCCATGCAGAATCCTTTGCGGATTTTTCCGGAAATTCACTGTTGGTAGTAGATGATAATCGGATCAATCAGAAGATACTGCTGCATGTGCTGGGTAGATCCGGAATGGAGATTGAGACAGCCAATGATGGGCAGGAGGCAGTCAACAAGATTTTGAATCCGGCCAAAAAGTATGATATGGTACTCATGGATATCAATATGCCTGTCATGGATGGCTATATGGCGACAGCCATGATCAGAAAGAACAGTGCCTACAAAGAGATGCCTATCGTGGCGCTGACAACACTGATCCTGGAGAGCGAGATAGAGAAGATGTTCGCACGGGGTGCCAGTGGGTATTTGAGCAAGCCACTTGAAGTGGGGAGGCTTTATGCTGCTTTTGAGTTTTTTCTGCAAAAACACCATCGAAAACCTCCTCCGATCACAAGAGCAGCGTATGTAGAGGGGCAACTTGACGGGCTGGATGTGGCACAGGGGATACGCCATGTGCATGGCAATGCTGTGCTCTATATGGAGATACTGAAAGAGTTTATGGCCGTATATGGACAGAGTGCCCAGATGATGAGAAATCTGGCAGATGACCGCAACTATGCACAGATCAAGATGCTGTGTGAAGATATGCGCAATTTTACCAATACCATAGGGGCGCACAAAGTGTATATGATCACAGACGAGATGTACAAATTGTTTCTCTATAACAATGAGCAGAGAGTGCCTCAATATATAGAGTCTTACAGAAGAGAGTTCGAAAAGTTGGGGAACGCTATTGAAGTGTACCTAAAAGGGAGTATGCAATGATGCAACGAATCAGTGACTATGTGGCGTCATGGTTTAAAAAAGAAGAGCTACCTGCCCGAGAGAAAAGGGTTTTACCAAAAAAGGAAGCTTCGGTACCCTATAGCCAAAGAGATATGTTCTTTGCCAATATGTCGCATGAGATAAGAACACCTGTCAATGGTATTGTGGGATTTACGCAACTGCTCAAAGAGACAGGACTCAGTAAAGAGCAGCACGAACTGGTCAATACGATTCACTCCAGCTCTATGCATTTGCTTGGACTGGTCAATGATATTTTGGATTTCTCGAAGATCAATGCGCACAAGATGGTGCTGGAAGAGACAGAGTTTGATCTTTTTCGTCAAATTGAAGATACGATAGAGACCTATGCCGCTGCGGCACAGGAGAAGGATATTGTACTGGGGCTTTATATGGATCCGACCATCGTGCCGAGTCTGATCGGTGATCCCAGCAAGCTTTCACAGATTTTGATTAACCTGGTGAGTAATGCGGTAAAGTTTACAGACGCACTGGGTCGTGTGGATATCCTGGTTGAAAAACTTGCCGAAAGTCAGAAAACAGTTACGCTGCGTTTTAGCGTCAAAGACACAGGGATAGGGATAGGTGTCGGAGCGCAGAAGACAGTTTTCAATGCGTTTACTCAGGAAAATTCAAGTATCAGCAGAAAATTCGGTGGCACAGGCTTGGGTCTGGCAATCTCCAGTGAACTGGTCAAGTTGATGGGCGGTGAGTTGGCACTGGAAAGTGAAAAAGAGAAGGGGTCTGAGTTTTATTTTTCCCTGACATTTGAAAAGGTAAGGGTGCAGGAGCGGGAGATCTATGCAGATCGCTACAGGGGTTTGAGCGCCGGTATCGTATTGCCAAAACGGGAAGGACTGCGGGGAGCGGAGGATAACCTAAAATCCTACATAGCGTACCTTGGTGTAGATGTGAGGTTCTATAACAGTGTTGAGATAGTCTCTATGGATCCCAAAGTATTGCCGGATTTGCTCTTTGCAGATGAGCGCTATAGTGGCATCTCATTCAAAGATCTCTGTAAACTCCCTGTCAAAGTCATTTCTCTCTCTCCGATCAACAGACAAGGAGCAGGAGAGGAGCAGGAGTGCCTCTGTAAAAATATCTATAAGCCGGTCAATCTTACCAAGACGATCAGGGCATTTGAGGCATGTCTTGAGAGCGATACTCCCTCCAGCCAGGAAAGCATGTTTACCAACAGAAACTTCAAAGGGTTTAAGGCTCTGGTGGTCGATGATAATCGCGTGAATCAAAAGCTGATGATGCAGGTACTGGAGAATATGCAGCTGGATGTGGAGCTGGCTGCTGATGGAGCAGAGGCGTTGATGCACTATATGAGCTCTGATTTTGATATCCTGTTTATGGATATACAGATGCCTGTGATGGATGGACTTGAAGCAGCAGAAAAAATCATCGCCTATGAGAAGGAAGAGGGGAAAAATCATACGCCTATTATCGCCTTGACAGGCAATACAGAGAGTGCACATATGCAAAAGTATAGTGATGCGGGGATGGATGGCATCATGTCTAAACCAGTCGATATGACAGTGATGGTCTCTTATCTCAATCAATATTTGGCAACACAGAAGCTTGCACAGCAGATTGGAAAAGCAGAAGCAGAGTTCAGTGGAGCCAAAGTACTGATCATAGAAGAGAACAGTATCAATCAGAAACTGATAGAACAGGCATTGGCAAGCAAAGGTGTGAAAAGTGTGCTTATCAACAGAGCCAGTACCTTTATGAATGTATACCGCAAAGAGGTATTTAATATGATCTTTGTGAGTGCCAGCATGCCAATGATGGCGGCCTCCAAGATCATTCAGGACATAAGGCTTCATGAGAAGAAAAAAGGACTAGATACTGTGCCTATCATTGTGCTTGTCCCCTCAGATACTTCTGATGCTATGTGTGAAAACTATAGAAAGTCTGGGGCACAGGGCTGTCTCCCTAAGCCTTTGGAGATTGATGAGATCAAGCTGCAGCTGGACAGGCACATGCAGGCTGTAGCACCAAAGCAGGAGATGATAACAGATGATGAGGTGCACGTGGGAAGAGGGGAGGAGCAGGAGAAGGATAGCCCTGAGGATGAAGCAGTGGTTGAGCCTGTAGGTGATATACCAACTCCAGGAACTGAAACACTGGCCTTGGCAGGTCTGGCAGCAGCACTCTCCTCGGAGGACGACGAGGTGCACACAGAAGCAGAGCAGGCAGAGGAGATCGAAGAGAAGAAGAGTGGTGAGTCAGGCTATCATCAGTGGAATGACGAAGAGCCACTGCCTATGCTAAAAGAAGAGCTTGGTATCATCCAGAATCATGAAAACCTGGATCAAACAACAGAAGAGAGAGGCGAAGCAGGAGAGACAGTATATCCAGTGGAAGCACTTGATCTTCTGTCTGAAGCAGCAGAAGAGATGCCGGAGCTTAGAGAAACAGAGCAGAAGCAAGAGACCGAAGAGCAGAGTGCCACTGAAAATGAAGCACTATCTGAGTCTCTGATTAAAATGCCATCCTTGGGGAAGGGAGCACTTACCTCAGGTGGTCTGACAACAGCACTTTCTTTGAATGATGACAAGACGCAAGAGAGAAGAGAGCAAGAAGAGCAAGAACAAAGAGAGAAAGAAGAGAAAGCAGCGAGAGAGAAAGCTGAGCAAGAACAAAGAGAGAAGGAAGAGAGAGAAGAAGCGGAAAGAGTAGAGAAAGAAAGAAAAGAGAAGGAAAGAAAAAAGAAAGAAGCACGAGAGAAGAGAGAAAAGGAAGAGAAAGAAAAAGCAGAGAAAGAAAAAGCAGAGAAAGAGGCGCGAGAGAAAGCGGAGAAAGAACAAAGAGAGAGAGAAGAAAAAGAAGAAAGAGAAAAGGCAGAGAGAGAAAAAAAAGAGAAGGAAGCGCGAGAGAAAGAGGCGCGAGAGAGAAAAGAGAAAGAAGAAAAGGCAGAGAAAGAGCTGAGAGAGAAAGAAGAGAGAGTGGCGCGAGAAAAAGCGGAGAAAGAAGAGAAAGCTGAACAAGAACAAAGAAAAAAAGAAGAGAGGGAAGCACAAGAGAAAAAAGAAAAAGCAGAGCAAGAAAAAGCAAAGCAGGAAAAAGCAAAGCAGGAAGAGAGAGAAAGAGAAGAAAAAGAAGAGAAAGAGGCGCAAGAAAAAACGGAGAAAGAAGCAAGAGAGAAAGCTGAGCCTGAAACTGAGCAGCCTGCAGAAGTGACCAAAACAAGAGAAGCTGAAAAGCAGGATGTAGACATAGGAGGAAAGAAACATGTCGTTACCTATATTGATATTCCTCTGTCGAAATAGTAAGGGGGCACACACAGTATGTCAAAAGAGAGGTTAGTAAAGATAGAGAAAGCAGGCTTTGTGCTGCGACCGGATACCCCTTCGATCAAAGAGGTATATCAGAAGATTAAACAGCAGTTTGAAGGCCAAGGTATCGGAGTGATGCTCGCCCAAAAGTCTGCACAGATGTTGGGAGAAGAAGGTGTTGATTTTGACGAAATGTGTCTTGCCTGTGATTTTTTGGTTTCTCTGGGAGGGGATGGTACACTGCTCTCTCTGGTACGCCGGAGCTATCAGTACCATAAGCCGGTAGTGGGGATCAATGCCGGTAGTTTAGGCTTTTTAGCTGACATTACTGTCTCTGAGGTAGAGCCCTTTCTGAAGCAGCTGCATGAGGATGCATACACGATCGACAACAGAATGATGATCGCAGGGTATATCAAAAAGCGTTCCGGTGCACAGATCAATTTCTTTGCCCTCAACGATGTCGTGGTGACCAGTCCGATCCCTTCAAAGATGGTACATCTAAATGCTTCGATTGATGGAGAACGCTTTAACAGCTACCGGGGGGACGGAATCATTATCTCCACGCCTACAGGTTCCACAGCCTATAACCTGGCAGCCGGAGGGCCGGTAGTCTATCCTCTTACCAAAGCCTTCATTATCACGCCAGTCATGGCGCATTCATTGACCAATCAGCGCCCCCTAGTAGTACCTGCAGATTTCTATATAGAGTTGGATGCAGAAAAGTATGAGGCGATCGTCAGTGTGGATGGGCAAGAGCGGTATGAACTGGAGGAGGGTGATGTACTCCATCTGGGTGGTGCAGAGCAGGGAGCCAAACTGCTGCATCGTGAAAAGCGCAACTACTTTACCGTACTCAAAGAGAAGCTGCATTGGGGAGACAGACTTTGATACAGCGTCTGCATCTCAAGGGGCTTTTGAGCTTTGAGGCAGTAACCTTGACCTTTGATCCCGGTCTGGTGGTGCTAAGCGGACCATCAGGTGCAGGAAAATCTGTTCTGATGGGCAGTGTACTTTCTGGTTTTGGCATAGGAAACGCAGAGGCAACGCTCTGTGAACTACTCTTGGATAGGCCTTCCAGTCTACGATCTGATGTGTATGATCTGGAGGATGAACTCACCATACGCAGTCTCAAGAAAGAGCGTACCAGATACTATCTCAATGAACAGCATATCTCTAAAAAAGCACTGCATGCACTGCTCGCTCCAAGTGTACATTATCTCAGTGTCAGAGACAACAGCGGTTTTGAAAGTGAAGTGCTGTTGGGGATGTTGGATAGCATGTTGACACAACAGGACAAGGGTTATAAAAAAGTACTCAAGGAGTACAAAAAAAGATACCTTCATTATCGCCAGAAACAAAAAGAGCTCGATCAGATACGGGCCCAAGAGAAGAAGCTTTCTGACTTGATCGAATTTACTACTTTTGAGATCAGCAAGATCAGAGAGATTGACCCAAAAGAGGGAGAGGATACAGCACTGCTCCAGCTTAAAAAGCAACTGAGTAAAATAGACAAGATCAATGATGCACTGGCAAAAGCCGAAGCGATTTTTGCCCTGGAGGGTACGGTATCCGAGGTCTTTGATCTGGCAGAGAAAGAGGGGGGATACTTCTGGGATGCGATGAACCAGCTGCGTGCAGACTTCGAGGAGATACAGTCGCTGGCAGAGGAGCTTGAGGACACCGATGTAGAGGCACTATTGGATCGTCTGGAGAAGATTACCGAGCTTAAACACCGCTACGGTTCTATCGAAGAAGCGATTACCTATCGCACTGCCAAGGAGCAGGAGCTTGCGGGCTATGAGAGGATTGAGCAGGACAAAAGTATGCTGGAGCAGTTTTTGGCTTTGGAGTTTGCTGAACTGACTATCCTCGCTGGTCGTATGTCGCAGGCACGCATCACACAGGCAGGGAAGATGGCAGAAGCCATGGATGGCTATCTCTCCAAACTGAAGCTGCCTGAGGTCAGATTTCAGTTTGAGGTACTGCCACTGGGTGAGCAGGGCACAGACCGCATAGACATAGGCATGGCACAGAGCAGTACCGCTACGCTGAGTGGTGGAGAGCATAATCGTCTGCGCCTGGCACTGATGGTAGTCTCATTGGAGCTGGGTGGTGGAGAGCGTGGTGTGATCGTGCTGGATGAGATCGATGCCAATGTCAGCGGGGATGAGTCTATCGCTATAGCAGACATGATTGCCAGACTCTCAGCCCAGTACCAGATCTTTGCCATCTCTCATCAGCCCCACCTGGCCGCCAAAGCACAGCAGCATATCTTGATAGACAAAGTTGACAACAAGAGCAGAGCGATAGTACTGGACACTGAAGGCAGAGTCAGAGAGATCGCCCGTATCGTCGGAGGAGAGATACCCAACGCCGAAGCTGTGGCATTTGCCAAAAGGCTACTGGATTAGGGCTTGATATGATCAACGACCTCCAGTGGGCGTGGGAACCGCCCCTGATCATACTTTGAGAAGATCATTTTACCGTTTAGGCTGACCTCAAAAACACCACCTCTCCCCTCTATCAGTGTGATGGTACTATGGTTATACCTTTGTAGAATTTCCTCTTCCACACGGGAAGCTTCAGGTAGATAGTTTCATTCACCACAATATTTAATGGTTATATCCAGCATATTCATCCTTTTGATTACTTGGTATGATATTATTATAGCAAATGTTATTGGGTATAAGTTTGATATAATTTAGAGAAAATAATAGGGAATCAGTAAAAAGAGCCCAAAGGATACAAATGCATGGTAAAGTAATAGCCTATCAAGGTGTTGAAGGCGCCTACTCGCACCTTGCCTGTAGAAATGTCTTTCCAAAGTCCGTATCCATAGCCTGTGCCAGTTTTGAGGATGCGATTAAGCTGGTGGAAGACAACACGGCTGATTTTGCGATGATTCCCGTCGAAAACTCAACAGCAGGAAGGGTAGAGGAGATTTACCGTCTGATACCCAAATCGTCTCTCTTTATTATTGATGAGCATTTCGAACCGGTAAACCATTGCCTGCTAGGTATTCAAGGTAGTAGACTTGAAGATATCCACTATGTTGCCTCTCATCCTCAGGCACTGGCCCAATGCTATAAAAATATTATTGATCTGGAGATCACTGCAGTAGCCAAATTTGATACGGCAGGTTCCGCAAAGGAGGTGGGTCTCAAACAAGACCCAAGCTATGGAGCGATCGCCTCCAAGCTGGCAGCCAAACTGTATGATCTGGAGATACTCAAGGAGTATTTTGGTGACCTAAAAGGCAATGTGACCCGATTTATCGTACTTTCACGAGAAAACACCATCCCTGTGCATGATAAAGAGAAAAACTATATTACCTCACTTATTTTTCATGTCAGGGATATACCGGCTGCTTTGTACAAGGCACTGGGCGGCTTTGCTACCAATGGTGTGAATCTGCTGAAACTGGAGAGCTACTCTATGACTGGCTCTCTTCAGGTCAGTAGATTTCATATAGATATTGAGGCACATCCTGAGGAAAAGAAGCTGAAGCTTGCGATTGAGGAGTTGTCATTTTTTGCCAAAGAGATAAAGTATCTTGGTGTGTATGAGAAACATGCAGGCCGGGAAAACTATAAGTTGATGTAGTGTTTGGTATAATGCATGAAATAGAAAATGAGGGCATAAAGAGTTGATAGTAGATACACATATTCATCTGGATGATGCACGATATCGGGATGATTTTGATACAGTCATTGCAAGAGCCAAAGAGGCAGGTGTGGGACGATTTATCATTCCCGGTGCTGATCCTGAGACATTGCCCAGAGCCATAGCGCTGGCTGAACAGTATGAGGAGATCTATTTTGCCGTAGGGGTGCACCCCTATGATGCGATCCACTATGACAGGAAGGTACTGGAGCAGTATATCGGGCATGAAAAGTGTGTGGGGGTAGGGGAGTGTGGATTGGACTACTACCGTCTGCCTGAGAGTAAAGAGGAGATACAGGTGGAGAAGCTGCTGCAAAAGCAGGTATTTGTCGATCAGATTGCACTGGCAAAAGAGCATGACAAACCACTCATCGTCCATATCCGCGATGCGAGTAGGGATGCACAGGAGATGCTGGAGCAGTATGCCTCCTCTGTCGGCGGCGTGCTGCACTGTTACAATGCAGACCATGCACTGCTTGCATTGGCAGAGCGCAATTTCTATTTTGGTATTGGTGGGGTATTGACTTTTAAAAATGCCAGAAAACTGGTCGAGGTCTATCCCCGTATCCCCATGGATCGAT
>JALWVW010000026.1 GCA_027079365.1 Campylobacteraceae bacterium
GCATTAATCTCATCGGCTGTTGCTGCTTTTCCATCTGCATTTCCTGCGATGTCTTCTGTTACTGCTGATGCTCCATCAAGGCTTGCATTCTGTGCATCTACGGCTGCTTGAATCTCTGCTGCTGTTGGATGTGCTGCATCTGCGTATGTTCCTGCTGCCAAGGCTGCTGAATAGTCAACACCATCTCGTGCGTTAGTTACACCTTCAATGGCATTGATTTGTGCTGCTGTTGCTGCTTTTCCATCACCATTTCCTGAAATGTCTTCTGCTACTGCTGATGTTCCATCAACACTTTTATTGTGTGCATCAATAACGGCTTGAATCTCTCCTGCTGTTGGGTTTTTAGGGTCTGCATAGCTTCCTACTGCCAATGCTGCTGTATAGTCAACACCATCTCTTGCTCCACTTACACCTTCAATTGCATTAATTTGTTCAGCGGTTACAGGTGTTCCATTTGCATTTCCTGCAATGTCTTCTGCTACTTCATTTGCACCATCAATACTTGCATTGTGTGCATTTATTACTGCTTGAATCTCTTCGGCTGTTGGCTTTTTAGAGTCTGCATAGCTTCCTGCTGCCAAGGCTGCTGTGTAATCCACATCTGCTCTTGCTCCACTTACACCTGTGATTGCATTAATCTCATCGGCTGTTGCTGCTTTTCCATCTGCATTTCCTGCGATATCTTCTGTTACTGCTGATGCTCCATCAATACTTGCATTGTGTGCATCAATAACGGCTTGAATCTCTGCTGCTGTTGGCTTTGTAGCATCTGCATACGTTCCTGCTGCCAAGGCTGCTGAATAGTCTACACCCTCTCTTGCTCCACTTACACCCTCAATTGCATTGATTTGTGCTGCTGTTGCTGCTTTACTATCTGTATTTCCGGCAATGTCTTCTGCTACTGCTGAAGCTCCATCGATACTTGCATTTTTAGCATCAATAACTGCTTGAATCTCTGCTGGAGTTGGGTTTTTAGAATCAGCGTATGTTCCTGCTGCCAATGCTGCTGAATAGTCAACACCATCTCTTGCTCCACTAACACCATCAATCGCATTGATTTGCTCTGCTGTTGCTGCTTTTCCATCACTGTTTCCTGCGATGTCTTCTGCTACTTCTGCAAGTGCTACTGTTTTTGGTGTTGATGTTGCAACTAATGGGTCTGAACCTGCTGCTGTTTCTACTACATCACTAAATCCATCATTATCATCATCTAAGTCAATACTATCAGGTACGCCATCTTTATCTGTATCTGGCCCGGCATTGACTGCATCGATGACTGCTTGTATCTCTGCTGGTGTTGGGTGTGCTGGGTCTGCGTATCCACTTGGGCTTGTATTTTTAGCAGCTTCTAGTGCTGCTGAATAATCAACTCCCTCTTTTGCTCCACTTACGCCCTCTATTGCATTAATCTGTGCTGCTGTTGCTGGTTTAGCATCTGCATTTCCTGCTATGTCTTCTACTACTGCTGAGAGTGGTGTTGATGTAGCATCTAGTGGATCTGTTCCTGCTTCTTTCTCTACTGCATCTAAAATTCCGTCTCCATCTGAATCTGTATCTAGATAATCAGGTGTACCATCGCCATCTGTATCTGCAGGGTTAGCGGCATCAGCACCTTTTTCTACTGAATCTAAGATTCCATCTCCATCGGAATCTGTATCAAATAAGTTTGGAGTACCATCACCATCTGTATCCAAACCAGAACATTGAACTTTTGGCTCCATAGCAGCTTGCCACGTACCCCCTTTAATATCACTAACAACTTCAAACTGAACAGACTTAATCTGTTTTGATTTATCTAACCCAATAAATTCTACATTTCCATAACCTTGTGCTACTTCATTTGATGTTCCTATTGCAGGTGCTCCATCTGCTGTATATTTAATTAAATTTGGAATATCAGATCCTGAGTATTCAGTGTCCCCATAGGTCACAAGGTCTAAGTCTGATTGTGTTGTACCATCAGCATACTCAACAGCAAAATGACCAAAACGTTGATTTTCAGTATGAGCAAAAGATGTAAAAAACAGTGACTTAAAATCTGTTACATTAATTGGTGTAGCAAATGTGCCTTTATAGATAGTTCCAACAACACCATCCCCTCGCTCTTTAAAAACAGTATTATTTACTACAGTTCCTGTTCCTGTTCCTTCTGCTGTTAAAGTATAACTATTACCTGCACAGAAATCACCTGAACTACCATTTGTTATTTTAACTAATTTTGGTGCTCCACCTTCAACACCATCTGAAATACCATCGTTATCGGAATCAGTATCTAAGTGGTTTGGTATGCCGTCGTTGTCTGTGTCTATTGCAGTACAACCTGATAATACTCTAGCTGAACCCCAGTTTCCAGTACTATCAACTACCTCAATTTTATGGTGCATTTTTACAGAATCAATTGGAGAGTCATAAACATAGGTAACTCCATAGTTTAAAGATTCACCTGGTGCTGTTCCATTATTATCTGTAACAGCAGAGTAATAACTAGGAAAATCAGAATTTTCTTCTGCTTCTGAACCTGGAGTAACTGATACTGGAGTCACTAAATTACCTTGGTAATAAGCTTCTACTTTACCTAATTCTGTT
>JALWVW010000027.1:0-682 GCA_027079365.1 Campylobacteraceae bacterium
GGATAATGCTGTGATACTGACCAATGCTGTCACCTTTTTGCGTGTCACCAAACCCGAAGCAGCACTGTATGGTGTAGAAAATTTCAGGCTCGCTATCCAGCAGCTTGTCATGACCACGCTGCGTTCTATCCTGGGAGAGATGAGTCTGGATGAAGCCCTCTCCAACCGTGACCATATCAAAACCAAGCTCAAAGAGCAGATCATCGACGATGTCGCCGACTGGGGTGTCACTGTCAAATCTGTAGAGATACAGGATATCAATCCCAGCCCCTCCATGCAAAAAGCCATGGAGCAGCAGGCAGCCGCAGAGCGAGAGCGAAGGGCTGTTGAGACGATGGCAGAAGGTAACAAAAACGCTGCTATCCTCGAAGCAGACGGCAAGCTCGCAGCCGCAGAACGAGAAGCCAAGGCACAGGTAGCCCTCGCCAATGCCTCGGCAGAAGCGATCAAAATGATCAGCGAAAATATCCAGGACAAAGAGCTGCCTGCTATGTTCCTGCTCGGTGACAGGTATATCAACTCCCTGGAAAAGATCAGTCAAAGCGAAAATAGTAAGTTCGTTATCTACCCGGCAGACTTACAGGGTGCAATCAAAGGCATGCTGGGAAATGTCTTTAAGAAATAACAGATACCTCTATGCACACAGACCTGACCAAAGGAAGTATCCGGCACACCATTGTGA
>JALWVW010000027.1:692-2579 GCA_027079365.1 Campylobacteraceae bacterium
CTCTCTGTCTTCCTCTGTATTTTTTATGATTCTTGCGCTGGGTATCGGCATGTCTGAGGCTGTCACAGCACTCGTAGGCAATGCACTGGGCAAGCGCCAGATAACACAGGCACGCCATATCGCCCTCAATGCCCTGTTTTTCGCACTGCTTCTCTCTGTTGCACTCTCCCTCATCGGTATTCTCTCTGTACCCTATCTCGTAGAGGCTCTGGCGGACCCCTCCTATACAGAGATCGCGCTTGAGTATCTCTATTTGATCCTGTATGGAATTGTCTTTTTCATGGGTGCTTTTTTCTCCAATGCACTACTCAATGCCACTGGAGACACTACCTCATTTCGTAATGTACTAATCTTTACTTCTCTGCTCAATATACTGCTTGATTACCTCTGTGTCTATCTCTTGGGTATGGGAGTATATGGGATCGCACTGGCAACAATACTCTCCGAGGCCGTAGTCTTCATATACCTATTCCTGAAAGTCAGACAAACCAGACTCTGGGGAGGATTGGGTGATTTTCGTTATGATGGGGCACTCATCGCAGAGATACTCAAACAGGGGCTTCCTCCCAGTGTCAATATGTTTATGATCGCATTTGGCATGTATATCATCACCTACTTTATCGCTCCGTTTGGCAAAGAGGCAGTAGCAGGACTAGGGCTGGGGATGCGTATCGAACAGATATTCTTGCTGCCCATTATCGGGATCAGCGTCGCCACCCTCTCTATCATCTCTCAAAACAACGGAGCCGGTAGATATGAGCGTATCACACCTACGATCAGACTGGCCATCTCCTATGGATGGATCATCAGCACCGTAGGGATCTTCAGTTTCTTCCTGTTTGCTGACTATTTTGCCTCACTGCTCACCACAGATACCGGTGTGGTCGCACAAACCACACTCTATCTACGCGTGTGTGGATTTGCCTCATATGGCTTTGTGGTTATCTTCATCTCTATCTCTCTGCTCCAAGGCCTCAAGCGACCTGCGGTTGTCATTCCTGTCAGCCTCTACAGACAGGTATTCGCACCCATACCCGTCTTTATGCTTTTGTCATGGCTGCAGATGGATATCGTGACATTTTGGATAGGGGTAGATGCGATCGTCTTCTCCTCTGCTTTGTTTCTCTGGTGGTACAGCAGGAAGACACTGTCCACACTGCCACTGAAGCAGTAAACTCAGTATACTATTTACCTTTTGTTTATCTCTGTCGACTATACTCGTACAGAAAAGCACTCCTCATAGCAGGGATGTATCTACAAAAAGACAGAAAGGAGCAACCTGATGGAACAACTCAAGACCTATGCACTCATGACAGGACTGACGCTACTCTTTATCTGGTTCGGTAGCATGATCGCCGGACAGACAGGGATGATCATTGCGTTTGTCGCAGCCGTGGGGATGAACTTTTATGCCTACTACTACAGCGACACCCAGGTGCTCAAACACTACAACGCCATCCCCGTAGATGCCCAGAGTGCCTCGGGGCTCTACCAGATCATACAGCGGCTGACCCAGCGTGCAAATCTGCCAATGCCAAAGCTCTATATCATCCCCGAGCAGCAGCCCAATGCCTTCGCTACAGGCAGAGACTACGAACATGCTGCCGTAGCAGTCACCGAAGGGCTGCTCAACCTGCTCACTGAAGAGGAAATCGAAGCAGTTGTCGCCCATGAGCTTAGCCATATCAAACACTACGACATGCTCATCGGCACCGTCGCAGCTACGATTGCCGGAGCCATCGCTATGCTGGCAAACTTCGGGATGTTTTTTGGCGGTGGAGACAGAGAGCGACAAAATCCCATCCTCATGATCGCACTCATGATTCTCATGCCTATGGCAGCCAGCATCATCCAGATGACTGTCAGTCGCAACAGAGAGTTCATGGC
>JALWVW010000028.1 GCA_027079365.1 Campylobacteraceae bacterium
GTGAACCATGTTTGCTGGATTCATGTTTGCTGGATTCATGGTGTTTCTTTGAACCATGCTTAGTCTTGCAAGAACCATGTTTTTTTGAACCGTGTGATCCATGTTTGCTGGATCCATGATGCTTTTTCGATCCGTGCTGATACGAACTACAGGAGTCATGATAATTCCCCCATGTAGCATTTGCTGCTGATGGCATGAATAGCATCATTGCAAATACAATGGCTATGCCTCCCAACAGAGAAGTAAGTTTTTTCCGTGATGATTGCATGTCGTCCCCTTTTCAACCATAAAAAGGACGACATACTATGTCGTGAAGAATCAGTAGCCGTCCATTGCTTTCTATGCAACCCGGCTATCTTCACCATTGAAGACCCGCAGCTTTCTGCCCCACCCTCACGAGTAGTTTAGCTCTATATAATTATGACATATAAGATTTTTAATATGCCTTAACGCTGCTCTACTTCAAAACACTTCTCCTGCTCTTTATCTGTGTCCGAGGCCTGAATGCAGCTGAAAAGCTCCTGCATGGATTCAATACCGACATCCAATTGCTGAATCATATTCTCTTTTGTCTCTTCATTCCAGACAAATCCCTCTGTATTATTTTCTGTAGATGGATCTCTCTCTATACCCAGGATCAGCTCAAATTGCCTGTTGATATCCTGCAGATTTTTACTGCAGCGTAGCGCTTCATTTTTATTCTGTGCATTTTCCAGACAATCTGGAATAGTTTGCATCTCTGCTGTCATACGCGACTGCATATCTGCAAATATCTCTTTTTGCAACTCACGATCTGTTTTCGATTCCACTGCTTTGATATCCGCTTCCGTGGCAATTTTTCCAGATACATCGCTCAATGGCAGATCAATCTGGGACGCGAAGGGCTTTTCTTTCGCAGTTAGATCTTTTTTTTCAAGCTTTATATCACCTGCTTTGCTTGCTGTGCTATACATGCTTTCCTTAGCGACAACTTTTTCTTTTTTTTGTACCAAGGCTGGCGCTTTGGTACCTTCAGGCTCCCCATTGCTGTCACCACTACTTCCACTAATATAAAAAAAGATGCCTAAGAGCAATGCCACCAAAAACCCTATGGCCATTTTTTGCATTATTTAACCTTTATTGATTGAAAAATATTATATGCAACCCGGCTATCTTTTCAAAGAGATTCAAGACCCGTAGCTTTCTGCCCCACCCTCACAGATAGTTTAGCTATGCTATAATTGTGACATATAAAGACGGTTACATACCTTAAGCTATATTCTCATTGGGATCAAAAAGGGGTTTCGATTGGCACAAATCAAGTTACAGTCGGCAAGTATCATCAGGTTCCTCTCAACCATTGCCGTTGTACTGATCCTACTCAACAGCATCATGCTGGTTGTTTATTTTTATATAGATGATAGCAAGATTTTTGATTTTGTACAGATGGTAGATCTCGATCAAGAAGCAAACCTTCCTACTGTTTTCTCCTCTTCCATCTTGCTGATTGCTGCATTACTGTTTTATCTACTGAGCCAGAAATCTAAGATTCAGAAGAACAGTCAGTACTATTATTGGCTTGGGCTAAGTGCTGTTTTTATTTTTCTGGGATTTGATGAAGGTGCTACCATACATGAGACCCTGGGAGACATGACAGAAAAATATGTTGATACAAGTGGCTATTTGCACTACCCTTGGGTTATCTCTTATGGTATCTTGGTAGCCATTTTGGGCTTTTTGTATTTTCGCTTTTTCATTCGAATGGAGAAAAGAGTTTTCTGGTCGTTTGCAAAGGCAGCTGCTATATTTTTATCCGGTGCAATAGGGTTCGAGCTATTGGGTGCCAAAGAGGCAAGCCTTCATGGCTCCGATACTATGCTTTACTGCTACTATTATACCATCGAAGAGAGTCTTGAGATGTTTGGTGTTATCTATCTGATATCAATACTTTTGGGGCTCCTAAAGAAAGAAACACTAGCAGTCACAACTGAAAAATAGCCGCTACTCTCTCGCCTCAAACTCCACTTCTATTTGATAGGGTTTGGGATTGCTGTGTCTTCCCAGTCCAATCTCCTGCAGCTGCTTGAGATAAGCAATCAGCGCTTCATTGAATTCACTATTGGCAGACAGTCTCCGTATCTTAAATTCGAAAGAACCACTGGGGTAGACCTTGAGCCATACAGAGATCTGTTCACCAGCATAGTTGGCTTGTGCCGGCCAACCTCTCAGCTTCTCCTCAACCGAGGCAAAATACTTGTTCTCTATGCCCTTGTCACGATGCTCTGCTTTTTTCATCGCATCTGCTACCTTCTGTGAAGCACTCTTTTGTTCCCCTCTATTTGCTTTTTTTCTCGTTTTTTTTCTGGGCTTGGTAGGTGTTTTGATGGAAGAAAAAAGGCTTTTTGTCTTGACTTTTTTAGGAGGCTGCTTTGCCTTTTTGCTTTTCTGTTTTGCTTTGTTAGGTGCAATAATGTTTCGAATTTTTTTGGGGTTTACTCTTTTTTTCTTCTGAGCAGACTGTTTTTTCTTTTTTTCTTTTCTCTTTATCTGATTGCCTCCCGCCAGAGATACTGCCATGACACTGCTGTTTTTCTTCACATAATGCACAGCTTTCTCAGTAGTACGGTAGTTAAAATAGTACAGAAGCACTCCGACAAAAGATAGGTAAATACCTATAGCCAGTGCACCCGAAATGAGCTTAAAACTGTCTTTCATTATTCTGTTATCAGAGAGACTTTAGAGAATCCGATATCTTTGACGCTCTTGAGTAGGTACATCACATCTTTGTATGCCAGGTTCTCATCTGCGCGAATAAACACATCGCTTTTAAAAGTATATTTCTTGGATTTAAGCATGAAATTATCTGAAAAGTTCTTTAGCGTATAGACCTCTTTATCTAGGTAAATTCTTTTTTCTTTATCCATTCGTATGGTAATCGTGGGGTTTTTGTCTTTGACCTTGCTATGTGTTCCCTGTGGCAGGGTAATCTGTTCTTCATAGTTGATCGTAGGTGCCGTAATCATCAGGATTGCCATCAGTACCAGCATCACATCTACCAAAGGGGTGATATTCAGATCCGGATCATCATCCCAACCAAACATATTTTAGCCCTCTTGTGTACTCTGAGAGAGGATTACATCCACCTGAGAGGAGAGTACGGAGCTAAGCTCATAGGCTTTTCTCTTGAGGATCAAATGAAAGGTATAGGCAAAAATAGCTACAAAGATTCCTACAGCTGTAGCAATCAGTGCTTCTGAGATCGCAGGCGCCACCACAGAGAGAGCAGCACTCTTTTGTGAAGAGAGGTGGCTAAAGGTCTCTAAAATACCCACTACTGTACCAAAAAGTCCAATAAAAGGAGAGGTAGATGCCACGATAGAGAGCAGCGTCAACCCCTTAGTAGAGACCCTTACCGTATCGCTAACCGCTGCTTTGAGAATTTCGCTATTGATACCGCCAGAGCGTTTGATATAGGCTGCAATCACTGACATTTTGGAAACTGTATGGCTCTTGCCGGTGTAGAGCCTTGTCAAAGAATCTGTCTCAAGGTTGAGGCGTTGCTGTAGAAGACGATACCGATAGATAAATATCCATAAAACACCAACAAAATAAGAGGAGAGCAGCAGAATGACAAATACTGTAATGGCGCTGCTCTGTGCCAGATAGTCCAAAAGAAGGGAAAAGATACTATCGTCCTATAGCTTCAATCTTCCCAACTGCATTGGCCATAGTTGTACTAGAAACCTCTGCACTCTTGAGTAGATCTTTGGCTGCTTGAATACTTTCAGAGATACTGCCCTCTTCATCTGTCAATGCTACGGCACCATCGACGATACAGAGTGCTTTATTCTCATCAATTTTTACATAGCCACTGTTGATTGCTACAAGCATCTCTTTGTTGTTGGTGGTCTCTATATCTATCACACCTGCCTGGAGCAGAGAGACCAAGGAAGCATGCTCAGGAAGCACACCGAACTCACCCTGCTCACCAGGCAGTGTCACCTGTTTGATATCACCATTATAGATGACACCACCAGGAGTAACTATCTCTAGTTTCATCGTTTTCATGCGCTTATCCTTTTGGCCTAAGCCGCTTTCTCTTTCATTTTCTCTGCTTTAGCAAGAGCTTCGTCCATACTTCCTACCATGTAGAATGCCGCTTCAGGCAGTGCATCAAATTCACCTGCAAGCAGACCCTTGAATCCCTTGATAGTATCTTCCAGCGTGACATAGACACCTGGGCTTCCCGTAAAGACCTCTGCCACATGGAAAGGCTGAGAAAGGTATCTCTCTACTTTACGCGCACGCTCTACGACTAGCTTGTCATCTTCACTCAGTTCATCCATACCAAGGATCGCGATGATATCCTGAAGATCTTTATACTTCTGAAGGATCTGCTGTACGCCTCTGGCTACCTCATAATGCTCCTCGCCCACAATCTGCGGATCAAGCATTCTAGAGGTAGAGTCCAGTGGGTCAACCGCAGGGTAGATACCTTTTTCTGCAATGGCTCTGTTGAGAACAGTCGTCGCATCAAGGTGCGCGAAGACCGATGCAGGCGCTGGGTCAGTCAAGTCATCTGCTGGCACATACACTGCTTGGACAGAGGTGATCGAACCTTTAGTGGTTGAAGTGATACGCTCTTGGAGTCTGCCCATTTCTGAAGCCAGCGTAGGCTGGTATCCAACGGCACTTGGAATACGACCCAATAGTGCTGACATCTCTGCTCCAGACTGCGCATATCTAAAGATATTGTCGATAAACATCAACACATCCAGACCCATCTCATCACGGAAGTACTCCGCCATAGTCAGACCTGTCAATGCAATTCTGTTTCTAGCCCCCGGAGGTTCGCTCATCTGACCGAAGCAGAGGGCAACCTTGTCCAATACATTGGATTCTTTCATCTCATGATAAAGGTCATTGCCTTCACGGGTTCGTTCACCCACGCCGGCGAAGACTGAATATCCGCTGTGCTTAAGCGCAACATTGTTGATCAGCTCCATAATAATAACGGTTTTACCAACACCTGCACCACCGAAGAGTCCAACTTTACCGCCTTTTGAATAAGGAGCAAGAAGATCGACAACCTTAATACCAGTTTCGAACACTTCTGTTTTGGTACTTTGCTCTTCAAATGCAGGGGGCTCCCTATGGATTGACCAGCTGTTTTTCGCTTCAAAATCCCCTGCATCATCGATCGTTTCACCGATGACATTGAAGATACGACCAAGCACCTCTTCACCCACAGGAACTTTGATAAAGTCGCCCGTAGCTTTGACCTCTTGACCACGAGTGAGCCCTTCACTCATATCCATAGCAATGGTTCGCACACGATTGTCACCGAGCTGGATTGCCACCTCTAGTACCAATCTGGTCTCTTTGCCATCAACAGAGATAGTCGTCTCTAGCGCTTCGTTAATGCCTGGAAGGTAATCAGCAAAATCCACATCGATTACAGGCCCCAGTACTTGTATTACTTTACCTATCATTTTTTCTCCTCTTTCTTATTTCATTGACTCAACGCCACTAATGATCTCGATAAGCTCAGTAGTAATCGCTTCTTGTCTTGCTTTGTTGTATTTGACGCTCAACATATCTACCATATCTTTGGCGTTGTTGGTTGCCGACTCCATTGCTTGCATACGCGCAGAGTGCTCTGCGGCCAATGAGTCAATGAGTGCATAATACATCAGATACTCCAAGTATCGTTTTACCAGTGCCTCAAGTAGTGTATCATCATCATCGGGTTCCAATTCCAGCTCTGAAGTAGATACTGCATCTACTGCAAGGGCAGAGGCATCCACCGGTACTGCCTGTTCTTGTCGAATCTCCTGTGTAATCATATTGACATAGCCATTATGCACGACGATGATCTTGTCAGTTACACCTTTGATATACTCCTCAACTGCTTCATCAATGAAGGCTGCAGCCCTTTCATAGGTAGGAGATGCGCTCAAGTCGTCGATCTCCTGCAGCATCTCAATTTGATTGAATTTAAAGTAAGAAATACCCTTCTTACCTATTGCTCTCAGTCTCACCTTCACACCCTCAGCAGCGTACTGTACAAGCAGTGCATTCACACGCTTGATTGTTTGTGAATTGAATCCACCACATAAGCCTTTGTCTGCTGTGACGAAAACAATATCCACTACTTTGGGATTTTTGACCTCTTTAAAAAATACATTATCCAATGATTCTCCATGTTTGGAGATATTGGAAGCAATATCCTGGATCATTTCAGTGATCTTGGCAGCATAGACTTTGGATTGTTCCGCAAGCTCTTTGGTTCGGTTCAGTTTCGCAGAAGAGACAAGCTTCATTGCCCGTGTGGTCTTCTGTGTATTCTTTACGCTTCCAATCTTGCGCTGTATCTCTTTTAAGCTAGCCATATCTAAGCCTTTCTTTTATGCCGAAAACTGTTTTTTGAAGTCTTCAATCGCGTTACGCAATTCCTCTTCGGTCGCATCATCAATCTTTTGTGTCGATCTGATTGCATCCAGAATGCCTGCATACTTGGCATCGATAAAGAGGTTAAGCTCCTGCTCAAACTTACCCACGGCACTAACAGGAATATCATCCAAGTAACCCTTGGTGCCTGCAAAGATAGCAATGACCTGCTTTTCTACCGGTACAGGAGAGTAAGGAGGCTGCTTCAGTATCTCTACCATGCGCTCTCCCCTCTCAAGCTGATGACGGCTATGCTCGTCAAGGTCAGAAGCAAACTGTGCAAATGCCTGAAGCTCTCTATAGGAAGCAAGATCCAGTCTCAAGGTACCAGCTACCTGCTTGGTAGCTTTGATCTGCGCAGCACCACCAACACGCGATACAGAAAGTCCCACATTGATCGCAGGCCTGACACCTGAGTTGAAAAGGTCCGTCTCCAAGAAGATCTGTCCGTCTGTGATCGAGATGACATTTGTCGGGATATAGGCAGAGACGTCTCCTGCCTGCGTCTCAATGATCGGGAAAGCAGTAATAGAACCAGCACCCAGTGCATCATTGACTTTTGCAGAACGCTCAAGCAGTCTCGAGTGTAGGTAGAAAACATCGCCGGGATAGGCTTCACGACCCGGAGGTCTTCTTAGGATAAGTGACATCTCACGATATGCTACCGCATGCTTAGAAAGATCATCATAGAAGATAACAGCATGTCGTGCATTGTCTCTGAAGTATTCGGCCATTGTCACACCTGCATAAGGAGCAAGGAACTGCAGTGCAGCAGCGTCGGAAGCACCGGCATTAACAATGATCGTATACTCCATGGCTCCATACTCTTCAAGCTTTTTTACGATGGAGGCAACAGTCGACTGCTTCTGTCCGATCGCCACATAGACGCAGATTACATCTTGACCCTTCTGGTTGATGATTGTATCAATCGCCAGTGTCGTTTTACCCGTCTGTCTGTCACCAATAATCAGCTCACGCTGCCCTCTTCCAACCGGTACCAATGCATCAATTGCCTTGATACCAGTTTGGAGTGGCTCATGTACAGATTTTCTTGCCATGATTCCAGGGGCTTTTTCTTCAACAAATCTATGCTCAGCTGCCTCGATAGGACCTTTGCCATCAATGGGCTCACCCAGTGGATTTACCACACGGCCTACCATGTCGTCACCTACTGGCACTTCAAGAAGTGCTCCCAGTCTCTTGACACTCATGCCTTCTGAAATACCGTCTGTAGAACCAAGCACAACCACACCTACGCTTGCCTCTTCAAGGTTAAGTACCATACCCCGAATACCATCTTCAAATTCGATCATTTCACCGGCCATAACATTGTTCAGTCCGTACACCTTCGCAATGCCATCACCGACACTGACGACCTTACCTACCTCATTGATATCTACATCTATCTCAAAATTCTCAATTCTCTCTTTGATAATAGAACTGATCTCATCTGCTTGCAATTTTGCTGCCACCTCTTCTCCTTTCTGTGAGTTATACTTTAGAGTGCTTTTTGGATATAGTCAAGCAGGGCTGTCTTGACTCTATCCTTAGAGAAATTAAGCTCTAAGCCTAAATCCTCAACCTCAACCTTCACGCCATTTAGATCTGTTATAACCTGTTCCAATGCAATGTGTGCACCGCTATGCTTGGAGAGTGCTTTCTCCAGACTTCTCAGCTCTTCGGCATCCAGAGCATTTCTACTCTCTACACGACCAACAAAGCTATTGGATTCTTTTTTCTTTTCAAATTGCAGGATAGCAGTAAGGTCAGGGATCAGTCCCAATCTGCCTTTTTCTCCCATTACTTTGACAAGTGCTTTCAAAACAGGGTCTACTTTTTTGCCCAATGATGCTGTAATCAAGGAGACCTTCTCCTCAGCAGAGACCAGTGGAGAAGCGATAATCTCCTGTGCCTTTGGCTCTTTTAGCGCAGAAGCCACTGCACTCAATGAACTAATGAAGGCATCCACCTTCTTTCCACCATCAATCTCCATCAATGCTTTTGCATACCTTTTGGCTACAAGCTCCACCATTTATGCCACCTTCTTTGCAATGATCTCAACCACCTGTTTTTCACTCAGTGGTATATCATCGCCTGTAATATTTTCATCAAGCACAGATGCGATAGTCTCTTTAACCATTCGTCTCTCTTCGTGCTCCATTTTCTCTTCATGGAGTTTTTCGAGCAGTGCAAGATCTTTCTCTCTGCTCACCTCCATGCGCTGCGCCAAAAGTGCCGCTTCTT
>JALWVW010000029.1 GCA_027079365.1 Campylobacteraceae bacterium
ATACCAGGCAGGGGCTATACCAATGCTTCGCTGATCATACGCTCAAACTTGTCTATCTCTACCAAAAAAGCATCATGCCCATAGTCGCTGTCTATCTCATGATACCGGTATAGCTGTCCATTTCGCTCCATCATCTGAGCGATATGTGCCATCTCCGAAGGAAAGAACAGATAATCACCATTGAAGCTGATCAAGTGCATCTCTGCTTTGATGCGCAGTATGGCTTCATGGAGCGAATCATACCCTCTGGAGAGATTAAAGGTATTGACTGCTTTGGCCAGATAGAGATAGCTCATCGGGTCAAAAATACGGGAGAAATTGTTGGTATTGTACTCCATATAGCGCTCCACTTCATAGCGACCGAAGAGTTCAAACAATCCATCTGTCCCCACATAGTTACGGCCAAATTTCTCATCCATAGAGGCAGGACTCAGATAGGAGATATGTCCTGCGATCCGTCCGATCGCCAGACCATCCAACCCCTCTTCGACAAAGGCACCTTTGGTATAGTTGCCATTCTCAAAACGGGGATCTCTTCGGATCGCCTCCATCGCCACTTTATTAAATGCAATCGTCCAGGGCCTGGTCGCATAGGTCGCTGCCAATGCAATCACCCTGTCAGCAAAATTGGGGTAGTCCACAGCAAACTGTAACGCCTGCATCCCACCCAGAGAGCCGCCCACGATCGCTTTGACATGATGAATACCGAGTGAACTGAGCAGCTGCTTTTGTGCCCTGATCATATCTTTAACCGTGATAACGGGAAATTTCAGCCGATAAGGAGCCTGACTGGGATAGGCATCACTCATCGGACCAGTACTGCCAAAGCAGGAGCCCAGCACATTGATACAGATCACAAAATGTGTGGCTGTATCGATCGCCTTACCTTCTCCGATCACGCCATCCCACCAGCCTGCTTTTCTCTCCCCCTCATACTGTCCTGCCGCATGATGGCTACCTGTCAATGCATGACAAACCAGTACGACATTGTCTTTGTCGGGACTGATCTGACCATAGGTCTCATAGGCCAACTCAAAGGGCTCCAATATTCGCCCACTTTCAAGATATAGGGGCGTGGTAAATTTTGCTTTTTTTGTTTCTATCTGCATGACCATCTTTGGGATTAAAATTGAGGTATTTTATCCAAAAAGGGCTTTACTTGTATCGACCCTTAACAATTTCACTCGCCCAGTACGCGATCTGCTCACGACTCAATCCACCCCTAAGACGATCCATCTCTTCACCATTGATAAAAAGAATAGTTGTGGGAATAGAATGCACCCTGTAGTTGCCTGCAATCTGCTTCTGCTGATCCACATTCAGCTCTGCAAAGAGGACTTTGCCAACAAAAGACTTAGAGACATGGGCAAAGCGAGGAGACATCTCTCTACAGGGTCTACACCATGGTGCCCAAAACTTGACAAGCACAGGCTGTTTACCGTGAATAGTCTGGATGAAATTCTGTTGTGTCAAATCAAGTACGGTACTGCTTTTGGCATTCAGACTCTGAGTGCCGAAGCACAGCAAGAGAAAGGTGAGGATGTGCATAGTATTTTTCATCTGAGTATTCTATCCAAAACTCTCTTCTAGAACCACATCCTCTTCAATACATTTTCCTTGATTTTCAACATATAGGAGACAATACCTGCCACATGCATCACGATCAGAAACATCAAAAGCTTGGTAGCGACTGCATGCACACCTCCTGCCAGTTTGCTGAAACTTGTTGCGTCAGCATAGAGTGCTGCCTCTTTCCCAAAAAATACAATATCTCCCAACCCTGAGGTATTGGCAGCAATCACACCACTCAGCCCAACAATGATAAGCACGAGATAGATCAAACGATGATTCCATTTGATGATCTGCTCTCTGCCTGTACCTACCTCCAGTGGCTTCATCTCAGGATGTTTGCTTGCTTTGAAAAGGCGCACAAAAGTGATCACCGTGATCAGTAAGCCTAGGAGAATATGTATCTTGAGCGAGCCTATCTTATCTGTATTGTTTGGCATCTCAGAGAGAATCAGCCCTCCACTTAGCAGCACAAAAGTGATCAGTGCCGCATGTATCCAATGGATACGCACCATACATTTACTGTATTTTTCCATTTTATTATCCTTCTTGTTTCATTGACGGCGCAAGTATAGACTATCCTCTATTAATGAATCTTAACGGCGTGCCAAATAGGCTACCAAGCGCTCCACGCCTTCTCTCATATGGTCGATGCTGCGGGTATAGGAGAATCGCAAGTAATGGTTCGTACCATGACTGCCAAAGTCGATCCCTGGAGTCACAGCAATATGAATCTCACGCAGAAGCTCTTCACTGAAGGCCACTGCATCATCGGTATAGGCTGAGACATCACACCAGAGATAAAATGCTCCATCGGGCTTGGCATCAATCTTGAAGTGGAGGCTGAGCGCTTCATAGAGGTAGTCTCTTCGGGCTCGAAACACCTCTCTGGTCTTTGCCAAATGCGCATGATCAAAGGCTTCTAATGCAGCATACTGACTCAGTGTGGGTGCAGAGATATAGAGATTTTGGGCGATGATCTCGGCAGGTCGCACCAG
>JALWVW010000030.1 GCA_027079365.1 Campylobacteraceae bacterium
GCATGGCTGGCAGCGATGAACCGGCCTGATTCGGTATAGATATCTGGCTCCTCCACCCCCTTGCTCCGTGCGATCTCCTGCATCAGAAAGACCACATCATTGGCAAACTCTTTGAGCGAATAGTTACGCTCTGGGGAGAGACTATGCTGCGAGTACTCGACTGCCAGCCCTCCACCGATATTGATCGCTCTCAGCCCGTCTGCGCCGCGTTGTTTCAGCCCTGCATAGATATTGCCGGCTTCTCTGAGTGCCTTTTTGAGCGGATTGATCTCGGACATTTGAGAACCGATATGAAAATGGATCATCGAGAACTGTGCTTCGAGCCCATGGGCAGTGAGAATATCATAGGCTTCAAGCAGCTCTGTGGAGGTCAGGCCAAATTTGGAGCCATATCCGCCGCTTTTGGCCCAGGATCCGATTCCCGTACTGTGCAGGCGTACACGCATACCAATCTGTGGAGCCACTGGGGTATCGCAGTCAGTATTGAACTCCTCATATATCTCGATGATGGTCTCCAGCTCAGTGAGTCCCTCTATGGTCACGGTGATATTGTGTCCACTTTTGGCTGCGATAAAGATCAGGGCGATCATCTCTCTGTCTTTGAAGCCGTTGACAGTAATGGGGGCGCCCAGTGGGGTCTTCGCCATGGCGATGATCAGCTCTGCCTTGCTACCCGCTTCCAGACCGTAGGCATAGCCCTGTGAGACATCCATCAGATGGTTGATGAAGTTAGGGAACTGGTTGACTTTGAGTGGAAAAAGTGCCCGAAATGATCCCTGATATCCAAACTCTGCTCTCGCCTCGGCAAAGACATCAAAGAGGCTGTCGATCTGCTTTTTGATCAGATGGGGAAAACGTAGCAGAATCGGGCCGCGATAGCCCTGTGAGCGGATATCCTGTGTGATCTCCAGCAGTGCCGGACGAGAGGCATGGTTAATGCACACATCATCTCCCTCTATCACAAAGTTCTCCTCACCCCAGAGTGAGATCCCAAAATCATGACGCATCTGCTTAGGCCTCCGTCATGATATTATAAGGCCTGGAGAGCTTCTCCACCAACTGATGCAGGCTTACCGCCCTCCCCTCTCTGGCAAACTCCTGTCCCTGCAGAAATACGATCATAGTCGGCACGACAAAGACCTGATAGTGTGCCGAGATCTCAGGATTGGCATGCGCATCCAGATAGATCTGTTTGATCAGCGGAAAGTGCTGCTCAAAGGCTTCGGCAAATTTGGGACGCAGGGCATGGCAGACATTACAGTGCTCTCCTGAAAAATAGAGGAGTACGCCTGTCTCATTTTCAACTGTTTTTTCTAATGTATCTAAAGTCATGATTCAACTCTCTGTTTTTGTTGTCACATTATCATAGCGAAATATTTGCTCTCTTCCTCTTGAATCTTGAGATTTTTTGGATATAATCGATATATGATATTTTCAAAAAATATAGTTTTTTCTCTCTGCGTACTTCTCTTTGCTTTTCTACATGCACAGGAGTGTCCCCATGGTGACCTGGATCCTATCTATTGTGACAGAGATGGAGATATGCTTGCCGATCCACCTACAGACCCCTCTGAGATATCTGACCCCTATGAGCTTGTCTTTGCCTACTCCCCTGTTGAGGATCCGGCCGTGTACAAAAAGGCCTGGCAGGATTTTATCGTCCATCTCAGCCGTGTTACGGGTAAACGGGTCACTTTCTTCCCTTTTCAGTCCAATGTCGCAGAGATCGAAGCGATGCGAATCGGCAAGCTGCATATCGCCGGATTCAACACAGGATCTGTCCCCAAAGCTGTCAATTGTGCCGGATTTCACCCCTTTACGATGATGGGCAAAGCTGACGGGAGCTATGGCTACAAAATGGAGATCATCACCTATCCGGGCAGCGGCATCCATAGCATTGAAGAGATCAGGGGCAAGACCATCGCTTTCACAGCACCAAGCTCAAACTCGGGGTTTAAAGCACCTGTAGCACTCCTGGAAGAGAAATTTGGCCTGCTCCAAGAAAGAGACTATCACTTTATCTTCTCCGGAAAACACAGCAACTCACTCCTCAGCGTGGCCAATCATATCTATCCTGTTGCCACTGTCGCAAGCTCTGTACGCAAAAGAATCACAAAAAGAGGACTGCTGGAAGGCAAAGCTATCACAATTCTCTATGCTTCGCAACCTTTTCCTACTACAGGATTCGGGTATGCTCACAACCTCAAACCAGCACTCACAGCCAAGATCAAAGAGGCATTCAGAACCTTTGACTGGCATAAGAAGGACGGCACACCCAGCTCACTATTCAAAGAGTTTTCCAGTTCAGGCTATACCCAATTTATCTCCGCTGACTACAAAAAAGACTGGCAGGTGATCCGCACCATTGACCAAAAGAGTCATGCCACAAGGCATTGCAGATGAACTTTCGATGGCTGCACCTGCTGCTTCTCTCATTCCTGACACAGTTTGCAACAGGAGCAGAATGTCCCCATGGTGAACTCAGCCAACAGTTTTGTGACCGGGACGGTGACATGATGGCGGACGCACCGACAGACCCAAAACAGTGGCTTGATCCCTACACGCTGGTCTTTGGCAATACACCCAAACACTCTTTTGTCTTCAGCAAAGGGGCACAGAAGGCGCTGATGGCACATATAGAGAAGGTCACAGGAAAACGGGTGGTCTTTTTTCCTTACCAGACCAACTCGGCAGAGCTTGAAGCGATGCGCTCAGGGATGCTGCATATCGCAGGGATGAATACCGGTTCGGTACCCACTGCAGTCAACTGTGCCGGCTTTCACCTCTTTGCCATGACCGCTTACAATGACAGCACCTATGGATACACCATGCAGATGATCACCTATCCTTACAGTGGGATCACAAGCATCTATGATATTCGCGACCAGACTGTACTTTTTACCAACAGCTCCTCCAATTCGGGACACAAGGCACCTGTGGCACTCCTCAAGGAGCGCTTTGGGATGCAGGACGGTATCGACTACCAGTCACGCTTTTCCGGCAACCACAATAACTCTATCAAAAAAGTGGTAGACAAATCCTACAAAGCAGCCTTTGTTGCCAGCGGTTTTACACAATCTGCGCTGGCACAGCATATGGTGCCAAAAGATGCATTTAGGATCATATATGAATCTGACAGCTTCCCTACCACAGGATATGGTTACAGCCACAGACTCAAGCCTGCACTTGCCAAAAAGATTGAAAAAGCATTTCTTACCTTCGTCTGGCGCGGAGAAGACCAAAGTGAAGCAAAAAGCTTCAACAAGTTTGGAGAAAACCGTTTTATCCCCGCTGATTACAAAGAAAAATGGAAGATTATCAGAGATATAGACAGAGCCAATCAGATTACCTATGATTGCAGGTAAGCCTCAGTGTAAACCGTGTGCCTTGTGCCAATGAATCCACTTCAACTACACCGTTGAGGTGTCTCTCTATGATCATTTTACTCATATAGAGCCCCAGTCCCATGGAATCTATCTTGGTAGAGAAATAGGGGTCAAATATCTTGTCTCTACACTCAGGGGGTATCCCTGCTCCGTCATCCTCCACTACGACCACTGCCTGCTGTGCATTACGAGAGAGCGTGATAGAGATAGTACCGCGCTGTTCCGCAGCATCACATGCATTTTTGATCAGATTGATCATGACCTGCAAAAACTCGTTGCCATACATCTGGCAGGAGACCTCTTCCAGGTCTGTTGTCACTTTGATATCTTTTTTGCGGATATTGCCACTGAGGAAATCGATAGACTTTTGGATAAGAAGCTTGAGATTTACCACTTCACTACCCTCTTTGGGCTGATAGAAGGTTCTAAAGTCATCGATTGTATCTGACATAAACTCAACACTCTCCTCTATCTCCTGAAACTTTTGATCCAGCACCTGATAGTCCGGTTTTTCATTGGGTGTATTGAAACGCAAAAGTGCCAAGATCGAAGCAATCTTGTTGATAGGCTGTCGCCACTGGTGCGCGATCATCGAAAAAAGCTCTCCGATCAGTGCCTGCCTGGACTGAAAGATCAGTCTGTCATTGGTGTCGCTAAGCTTCTGCTCGTACTGCTTGAGCTTTTTATTGACAATAGAAGAGAGTGCAAGAGAAAACAATAGTGAAATAATCCACATTGCCACGATCAGATAGAGATTGGTACGGATGTCTTTGGCCACCAATGTGGCACTCTGTTCCTTTTTCTCTGTGATCGTCTTGCGTATCTCTTTGAGATCCTGTACGGCGGTGATATACCAGTCATACTCTGCCACATAGGCAGTAAATGCGATCTTTTCATCATCCGTATAGATACCTTCCATACGCAGATGTTCCAGATCTTCTATCTTTCTGTTCTCAGGATGAAAGAGAATCTTGTTTTTGGAATCAGACACAAAGAGATACCCTCCCTTAAAGTATGCATTGTCCCGAATATAAGCCAGCATCTCTCTACTCACCTGGCGGGTCATATACTTCAGGTACTCTCCTGCACCGATATACCATCCATACATATCCAGCATTTTGACAAAAGTGATCTTGTAGTACATCTCCTTTGCATCTTTGCCGGGGATATGCCAATAGTAATCCACAAAGCCCTCGCCGTGTGCTTCCAGTACACCCAAAAACTCCTTGATAAGATATTTTCCATTAACATCCCGAAGGTTGAGTGTGTTGGTACCCACGATATTCGGGTCCGGATGGATGGTGACATTCCCCTTCTTGTCCTGCATAAAAATATATCCGACATTATGCTCAAATGTCACACCTTTGAGTGCAGAGATGATAAGCTTTTTAAGACTTGCTTCATCCATCTCCTTGCGATAACGGTGGTAGAGATTGTTGGCTATACTGGCAGCAACATAGATGATACTCTTGACCTCTTTTTTGATCTTATCACCACTTCTGTAGTTGTAATAGCGGATAAAACGGGTGAGATTCTCTACCTTTTCAATCAGATTGCTTTTTTGTGCATCCATGAGTACTTTTTCATAACGGGCCAACTCATGGGCAGTGTCTTTATTTTTTGTATAGAAAAAGAAGAGGTGGGAAAGTGCCCCATACAGCAACAGTGTTATAAGTGGAAACAGAATGATCAGTGTGGTGATTCTAGTACTGCGGCTCTTCATTCTATCTGTTCATGGCTCTCGATGTAATAGCCAACCCCACTTCTATTTTTGAGGATCCCTGGCGGCAACTTTTTCCGCAGATGCTTGATGTAGGAGCGGATCGCATTCTCAGTAGGAATCGCATCTTCCCACAGATTTGCTATCTCGTCGTAGCTGATCATCTTTTTGTGTGCTATCATTATCAAAAAATCCAACTCTCGTCTGGAAAGCGCGTGCGATACATTGTCATACCGTATCACCGAAGCGATCTGATCTATCTCGATATGTCGGGAGAGTTTAATGATATCTGTTTGTGCATAGTGTGCATTAACGGTATCCAGAAGGGCATGTATCTTTTTGGAGGTTAAGGGCTTCACAATATATTTGCTCAATCCAAGCGAAACAGACTCCAGGAGATAGTCCGTTTTGGTGTAGGCTGAGATAATAATAATCATCACCTCCCTGTCTACCTCGCGGATCTGTTTGATCAGCTCTATACCGTTCATTTTGGGAAGTTCTATATCGACCAGAAGCAGATCAATATGTGTGGTATCAAAGCACGCAAGTGCACTCAGTCCATCTGCTGCAGTATAGAAATGACGAAAAAAACTACTAAGCAGTGTTGAGATATTCTTCAGGACATCTGGCTCATCCTCGACATAAAGTACCGACTTGTCTTTTAGGAAATCATACACTACGCACCTCCATTTGTCACCATTATATCACAGAAGTGTGGCAGAAATGGGGCAAGCTACCCCTTGTAGGTATTGACAAAACGACACATGTCCATCAGTCTCTCCGTATAGCCCCATTCATTGTCATACCAGGCAAGTACTTTCACCGTATTGCCATCGACCACAGAGGTCATATCCGGTACAAAAGTGGCACTGTAGGTAGAGCCCACAAAGTCACTGGAGACCCGCTTATCGTGGTCTACCTCTATAAGCCCTTTGAAGCTGCCTTCGGCGGCCTTCTCAAATGCCGTGATAATCTCCTCTTTTGTGGCCTCTTTTTTGAGGTTTACCGTGAGATCCACTACTGATACATCCGTGGTCGGTACTCTCATGGCGTAGCCTTTGAGTTTACCTTTGAGGTGCGGCATGACCAGTGCGATCGCTCTGGCCGCTCCGGTGGTGGTCGGGATCATATTGACCGCTGCGGCTCTGGCACGACGCATGTCTTTGCTGTGTTTGACATCAAGGAGATTCTGGTCATTGGTATAAGAGTGTATCGTGGTCATCAGTCCACTCTCTACACCGAAGGCATCATCCAGTACTTTGGTGATAGGTGCCAGACAGTTGGTGGTACAACTGGCATTGGAGACGATCGCTTCGCCCTTATAGTCATCGGTATTGATATTCATGACATAGGTAGCCGTGTTATCTTTGGCTGGAGAAGAGAGCACGACATGCTTGACGCCATTTTTTAGGAACAGTTGGGCTTTTTCGGTGGTGAGAAATACACCCGCACACTCAACGACCACTTCTGCACCCGCCGCACCAAAGTCTAGGTTTCTAGGATCTCTCTCACTAAAGAGCAGTATTTTTTTCCCAGCTACTTCAATATGCTTGTCATCAAGCATTTTGGCATCCACGCCTTGATGTACTGTATCATACTTGAGTAGATAGACCAGCATCTCCGGTGCAGCCGTAGAGTTGATGGCTACAAGCTCCATATCTTCTCGTGCCACTGCTATTTTGATTGCGATGAGTCCTATTCTTCCCGTGCCGTTGACAGCGACTTTGGTTGCCATAGTTGTTTCCTTTTGGGTAAATTATGGCGTCATTTTATCGCAATTATCTTTAGGGTCTCCCACAAGTGGTTATAAATTTTTCTTCATCTGTCATCAGCAGCCAAAATACCGGGAAGTGCCTTTCCTTCGAGGTATTCAAGGGAAGCACCACCCCCAGTAGAAATATGACTCATCATATCCCCATAGCCCAGCTGATTGACCGCCGCAGCAGAGTCACCACCCCCTATGATACTGATCGCATCTGCCTCAGCAATCGCCTTGGCAACCGCCTGGGTGCCTTTGGAAAATTGCTCTATCTCAAAAACACCCATGGGGCCATTCCAGACGATGGTCTTCGCCTCGCTTATGGCTTCTTCATAGTGCTTTCTCGTCGCTGGGCCAATATCAAGACTTTCCCAGCCCTCCTCGATTTCGCCGCGTAATACTATTTTGGTAGGTGCATCACTCTTGCACGCTTGGGCAACCACATGATCTACAGGAAGCAGGAGCTTCACCCCTCTCTGTCTGGCTTTCTCCATCATCTGCAGCGCATAGGGCAGTCTCTCCTCCTCCAGAATAGAGTTACCTATAGTGTACCCCATGGCTTTCAGAAAGGTATAGGCCATACCTCCACCAATAATGAGACTATCTATCTTTTCCAGTAGATGGTCAATAACATTAATCTTATCAGAGACCTTTGCGCCTCCCAGGATAGCCATCAGCGGTCTTTTGGGAGTCGCAATGGCGCTACCCAGATAGTCGATCTCTTTTCGCACCAGATAGCCCAGAACAGAGGTATCGACAAAGCGGGCTACACCTACATTGGAGCAGTGCGCCCTGTGCGCAGTGCCGAAGGCATCATTAACGAAAATATCGGCCAGTGCAGCCAATTCCTGGGAAAACAGATCACTGTTCTGGGTCTCTTCTGCTCTATAGCGCGTATTCTCAAGCAGTATGATCTCGCCCGCTTTCATCACAGCTATCGCTGCTTTGGCATGGGTACCCGTCACCTCATTGTCTGCGGCAAAATGAATCTTCTGCCCTAAAATCTCTGACAATGCGACAGCCACTGGAGCGAGTGAGAGTGCGGGATCTGGCTTGCCCTTTGGTTTGCCCATATGTGAGCAGAGGATCACCTTGGCTCCTCTTTTTACCAGCGTACTGATCGTAGGTACCGCACCCTCCAGACGATTGGTATCGGTGATCACACCCTCCACCATAGGCACATTGAAGTCGCACCGTACCAGTACACGCTTTCCCTGTACCTCGATATCGTCTATCGTTTTTTTATCCAGCACACACTTCTCCTATGGCCTACAGGCGCACCTCGATATACAAAGCCAGATCGACGATACGACAAGAGTAACCCCACTCATTGTCATACCAGGAGAGGACTTTGACCATGTTGCCTCCCATGACCAGTGTTGCCAAACCATCGACGATAGAGGATCTGGAATCCATCTTGAAATCTATCGAGACCAGTGGTTCTTCAGTATATCCCAGTATCTCGCCGTCGGCTGCATTTTTGAGGGCAGCGTTCACAAGCTCTCTGGTGACGGGCTTCTTGGTCTCTATGACCAGATCTACCACAGAGACGGTAGGTGTAGGTACACGCATGGCCATGCCTGTTAGTTTGCCTTTGAGTGCTGGGATGACTTTGGCGACGGCCTCTGCCGCGCCTGTGGTCGTAGGGATGATAGACTCTGCTGCGGCTCTTGCTCTACGGAGGTCTTTATGTGGCGAGTCGAGAATCATCT
>JALWVW010000031.1:0-25580 GCA_027079365.1 Campylobacteraceae bacterium
GCCGCCATAGCCTCCTGGCCCCGGATTTCCCAGGCTTGATCCGTCAGAATAGAGTGTGATCTGTTTCTTCATCTTTGGCTATCTGCTCCTCTAGTTGGGCTGAATTGATCGCGAGACAGTGGGGGCAGCGCTTGAAGGCAAAGGGAAAGCTCTGCTTGCATGCTTTACAGAGATAAGAGAAACTGAGATCACCTCTGGACTCTCCTGCATACCGTGCTGCGACCAGGATATCTATACTCGCTATACCACTGCTCTGCTTGAGCAGGGCGGCATCGACCACATCAATGTCTCTGCGTGCGGTATAGATCTTGGTCAGACCATTGTCGCTGTGGATTATATCAAAATCCAGTTGGGAAGGGGGTAAATACCAGAGCAGATCCAAACTCTCCCTGAGCCGCTCTTTCTGGAGGTGCTGCCATCCGATCTTGTCAGAGAGGTGAAACAGTGCAGCAATGGTCAGGCGGTAGAGCTGAGGCTGTGTCCGGTGTATCTCCAGCAGCGCAGCGGTCTTCTCTGCTGTGGGGAGTGTCTCATCCCGCTGTAGTCGCTCAAACTCCCAAAAAGCCTTGAGCATACCCGTCTCTTCTCCTAGAGCCTCCAGTGGTCCCAGCGTCTCTATGGCTTTATCATACTCCTGCATTAGCTCATAGATGGCACCCAGTTGGTAGAGAACAGGGATGTTTCTGGGCTGCCTGGAAAGTATCTGTAGCGAGATACTCTCTGCCCGATCCAAAAGCCCTGCCCTGAGGTAGATCTTGCCAAGCTGCTCCAGCAGATCATCACTCTCATCCTGCCGGATCAGGTAGAGGTAGATACTGATGCTCTTGTGGTACTCGCCGCTGGTCTCAAAGGCTTTTGCAAGCAGTAAAAGTGGCTTGCTCATGCTCTCATCGAAAGGAATGTCTGAGCCTTCCAGCACACATTGGTTGCTGTCAAAGCGCTCCAGAAATTCCATCAGCTGACTCTTGCGCCGTTGCTGCATATAGCGACTCCACCCATAGGTCACCAGCACCACTGCCAGCAGCACCATGATCGTCAGCAGAACATTGAAAAGGGGACTGTCGTAGCCGGGCAGAAAAGTATCCAATACGCCTCTTTCGTCTGAAATTATGGAGCGATTATAGCATATTGGCTATAATGCGCTTATGATAGAACAGTCCTCAATTGAATCACTCAAAAGCAGCATTGATATCGTCGATGTGATCGGCACCTATATTGAACTCAAAAAAGCAGGTGCCAATTATAAGGCAAACTGCCCCTTTCATGGTGAAAAAACCCCCAGTTTTGTGGTGAGCCCCTCCAAGCAGATCTACCACTGTTTTGGCTGTGGAGTCGGAGGAGATGCGATCAAATTTGTAATGGAGACGGAGCATATCAACTATCCAGAAGCGATAGAAAAGCTGGCCTCCATGCACAACTTTACACTGCATTATACCCAAGGATCGAGTGACTACAGTGATGCCAAAAGGGCGCTGGAGGTGATGCAGAAGTGGTACAGCAGCAACCTTAACAAGAGCTCAGTATCGCAGGAGTATCTGAAGGGAAGAGGCATTGCCCAGCACTCCATCGAGGCATTTGGGGTAGGGTTTGTACCGGATGGGCAGCAGGTGATGGGACATCTGCAGGCCTTGCATATCCCCTTGCCACAGGCTGTTGAAGCAGGTGTGGTGGCCAAAGGTGAGGATGGCAGGTATTATGCCAGACTCTCCCAGCGGATCACTTTTCCTATCTATTCACCCAACGGGGCACTGGTAGGATTTGGCGGCAGGACGATCACCAACCATCCGGCCAAGTATATCAACTCTCCCCAGACCAAACTGTTCAACAAATCCAGACTGCTCTATGGCTACCATCGTGCCAAAGAGTCTATCTATAAACAGAAAGAGATCATTATCTCTGAGGGCTATCTGGACGTGATCATGTTTCATCAGGCAGGCTTCCAAACTGCTGTAGCCACACTGGGGACAGCACTGACAGAGGAGCACCTGCCGCTGCTACGCAAGGGAGCGCCCAGGGTGATCCTCGCCTATGACGGGGACAAAGCAGGTGTGGCTGCGGCACTGAAAGCGGCAAAGATCTTGGGCTCACACGGCTTTGAGGGAGGGGTGGTGCTTTTCCCGGGAGGGCAGGACCCTGCTGATCTCATCGCCGCAGGAGAGAGTGAGAAGGTGGCTTCGCTGCTTCGGGACGCCAAGCCGCTGATCCCTTTTGTGCTGGAGCATATCGCAGCCTCCTATGATACTGCCAACCCCAACCAGAAAGAGGTGGCATTTGGAGAGATGAAGACCTATTTGGCTTCACTGAGTCCGATCGTCAAAGATGCCTATGTGCCGGTTGCTGCAACGATACTGGGAGTCTCTTCTGCACTTTTTGGTGCGGGTAGGGATGACTCGGGGGTCAAGCGACAGTTTGCACAAAGCGAGGAGAAAGAGGATCCAGAGTGGCAGAGCATCCTCAAAACGCTGGTGGAGAACAGTGCACTGGTAGATGATGTGATGGATGTGCTCTCCGATGATATGCTTGGTGGTTATGCCCAGGTGCTTCATGCGATCATCGAAAACCAAACAGAACACCCGGGTCTCATGCGTCTGAGTGTAGATGACCGTATCCCGGTGCTGACCCAGGATGAGCTCAGCAGGGCACTGCTCAAGCAGCTGGAGATCTACTATCTCCGCAAATTCAAACAGGCGATGGCAGATGGGAGCCTGCCTTTTGAAAAGAAAGTCTATATCAGAAACAAGATACAAAAAGATATCATTCCCAAACTAAAACGAGGAGAGTTGGTGCCCTATGAGAGCAATATCATTATTTAGCGGAGGACTGGACAGTATGATCGCTGTCAAGCTGATGCGTGAGCAGGGTATTGAAGTCACTGCCCTGCATATCAAAATCGGCTTCTCCGGTACAAGAGACCTCAGCACGCTGATGCAGAAGAGAGCAGAGTTGGCCGGGGCGGAGTTTAGGATCGTAGATGTGAGGGAGTCCTATATTCAGGACATTCTCTTCAGTCCGGTTTATGGCTATGGCAAAAACTTCAACCCCTGTATCGACTGTCACGGCTATATGTTCAAGATCGCCAAAGCAATGATGGAGGAGCTTGGTGCCTCTTTTCTTGTGACAGGTGAAGTATTGGGGCAGCGTCCTATGAGTCAGCGTTCTGATGCACTCAAGCAGGTAAGCAAGCTGGCAAACGACAAAGAGGACAAACTCATCTTGCGGCCTCTCTCTGCCAAACTGATGGAGCCGACCACGCCGGAGATCGAGGGCTGGGTGGATCGTGAGAAGCTTCTGGATATCTCTGGACGCAGCCGTGAGAGGCAGCTCTCTATGGCAGCAGCCTGGGGATGGGAAGACTATGAGAGCCCGGGAGGAGGCTGTCTACTGACAGAGCCGATCTATAGTCAAAAAATTCGAGAGTTTATCGCGCATGATACTTTTGAGGTGGCCGATATCGACCTACTCAAGTTTGGCAGACATTTTAGGCTACCGGATGAGACCAAGCTGGTAGTAGGACGCCACCAGGAGGACAATGAGGCACTGGAGGCACTGGCGCATCCGGACTATCTCTCCATCCGCCTGCCCGTACCCGGCCCCTATTCTCTCATCCACAAAGAGGCCACATCTGCCGACATCGAGCTGGCACTGCGTATCGCACTGACCTATGGAAAGAGCAAGAGTGATGAAGTCTATACGGTTTCATTTGCAGGCGCAGAGTATACCGTGCAGCCTTTTGCGAGTAAAGCAGAGGCACAGCGGTATTTCTTCAATGCCTGATATTTGTACATCTATTTATGGGCTATTTATTGGCTTTTCAAGGGGGGGCTAAATATTTTGGAAAATTTTGCGGCCGGATTTTAACCACAGAATTTCAAACTCTTTATTTATCATTCCATATTCAATATATATTTAAAATCATTATCTAATTTCTCCCCACAACAATACTCTGAAAGTTTTCTCCCGTTTACCTCAAACTCATTTTTAATTTTTCTTTGTTCTCTGGTTCTGTCAAGAAACTTCTGTATGTATACTCTATCTAATTCAGTTTTATTAGACTGACGACACTGCTTTATTATTTCTCCTCCCCAGTAACCAAAAGTTGGTGTAAGAGAGTTTCTGATTTGATATAGTTTAGCAGACAATACTGATTTATTTTTTTCACGAAATGCCTCTTCGCATATTTCTCTTGTATACTTTTCTTGCAAAATGACCTGTTCTGCCCATTGTGCATATTTACGTACATAATCACTATCGTCGTATAGTTTTAAATTGTTAAGAATTTCGATTTCATTTATTGTTGGAAACCACATTAGCATGGAGATAGCTTTAAGTCTATCTTTTGCATATCTACTTTCAATTAACTCTTTACATATTTTCAAGACTTCATTATCTGTCTTGCCTTGAAATGCCATAATGACTATCTGCATATATTCTAAATCACTCTTTGCCTTTAAAATAATATTTTCTCTATACTCTATGTGCTTACTATCACCATATTGTTCTAAATCAAATAAGCTTTGCATGATATGACTATCTAAGCTTTTTCGTTCATCTGATTCATATAGTTCCATTGCTTTATCAAAATCTATTTTCATTAATAATTCAATAAGTTCATCTTTTAATCCTCCTGTAAAAAGAATGCCTATATCTGTAACTTGATTTAAATAATTAACAGCATAATCTAAAAATAGTTCTTTATTATTTTCAGAAAAAACCTCCAAGGATTCTTTGAGTCCAAGATACTGCATACTTGACATAGGATTATTGTTTTCAAATAATGCAATACCCCACTTATTAATATCATCATATTTTTTATTTTTATGTAGCAATTGACCTACAGAATCTATCGGCAAAAGTTCAATTAGCTCTTCAAAAGTCTTTTCATCTAAAAAATTATCTTCACTTGTGATCCAATATGTCAAATAATTACCAGTATTTGGCAGAAGTTCTTTTATGCTAAATTTATCAAAGTATTGAACTACTGGCAGGACAGTTACAAATACCTTTGCATGAAAATCATTTAACTTTTTATTCTCTTCAATAGCAGATGTTTTATGGAGTATCCATTCTCTTAAAAAAGAGTTTTTATAATCCTCCAAGATAAACAAATATGTCATATAGTTCTCATATAATTCTGGATTGTTTATATTTTCAGAATGATATACTTCAATTTTATGCTTAATTAAAGACAACAATTTATCACCACTGATTGCCTTCATGTGCTCTGCGGTATCTTCCGATAAACACACAGAACATGACTTATCAATAATCAAATCAAAAAACTCTAACATCTTTCCTTCATCTGCAGAAAAAAGTATAATTTCTATAAGTTTATCAATATATCTATCTCTTTCATTTTTATCTTCTATATCTATTAGAGAATATAAGTTTTGTATTATAAATTCGACTATTTTATTATTTTTGAACATACATAAATCAAACTTTTCTATATCATTCAGTCTGGCTTTTTGACTAATAGCCTCATATAAAAATGCCTGATTTATTCTATTAAAAGCATCTGAGTCAAAAGAAGCTAATAGCTTTAAAAAATCAATATCAACATTATCACTTCTACCTCCTCCCATAGACCTACTTGGCATGTATGCATTAGACATATTGGTTAAAGTTGTTTTTATAGTTGTTTTATCTTTATTGCTAAGCTCTAAATCTCTTCTAAAAGAAAGGAAAGACAAGTCATCAAACTTATAGACATTTTCTGCAGTAAAATCTTTTAGAAGTTCTTCTTTGGCTTTAATTTTTTCAACTAAACTAAGCCTATTATCGTTATCTATTGGTATGGATATTTTTTCTGATAATTCATATGACCTAAATAACACTGAGAATTTATCGTATTGTCTATTTTCAAGTAGATATTCAAAAATATCCTCTTTGTATCCAAATCTAAATAAAACAGATAAATATTTATCTAAATTGTACTTACACATTAAACTCTCGTTAGTATTTATTTTAGAAAGAGCTTTCTGTATCTCTAAAAATTTATCAAGGAAGTGTTTTGTCGGATATGAAAATATAATTCTTATAGCTCTCCTAATAAGCTTTTCTCTATCATTAATATCAAAATCTAGATTTGTTGATAGTGTATCATTCAAATATAACTCTATCTCTTTATCTTTCGCTCTACTCATGCTCCATCTATCGGATAATACTTCTAACATTCCATTTTTTAGTTTAGGACGATTGAATGTTTTGTAATTTAACTCCACTATATTTAAAATAGAAACATATGATCGAAAGTCTTTTTTACTCCAAAAGTCAAGGTTCTCTGTATATATAATTGCATTATGATTATCAAACCAAAGATACAACAATCCTGCATATATCTTTGATAAATTATCTTTATTAAACGTGCTGTTTTTTTCTAGTGAAATTTGAAAAACGATAAAAGGAATAGCTGACATATAATCATTGTCATAGGGCTCAAGTCTTAATTTGAAAAAGTCTGCTATTTCTGCCACACTCAAAGAAGTATCAACATTATCAAACAAAGTTAGTAGATATACAGAGTATGCTATCACAACCATATCAAAATTTAATTCTACTTTTTGCATATCATTACCGATTACTATTCTGCTCTCTAAAAAAGGTGTTTTAACTTTACGATAATCATCGCCAAAGTAATCTTTAAAAATTTCACTATTTATTGTAGCTTTATTATTTTCTACCGATATACTTTTACAAATCCTATATAAAATAGTTTCTATATCACTATCTTCAGTAATGCCTTGCTCTCGTATCTTTGGGTCATTCATAATTTGCGCTTTGAGTCCTTCCCAATAGAGCATTTCTTTAGTTATATTTTTATAATTTTCAAATTTCATTTTTAATTTGAAGGCAAGAGTTAAATATCTAGGTATTGAGGATATTTCCTTTAACTCATTTGGAAACATTTTATAATCGTACTCAGAGTCAATTTTCTTAATAGCCGTTTGTAATTCATTTTCAGTAAACTTGTTTACTTCAAAAGTTTTATAAATTTTCCAGTCGGAGTGTTTATATTCACTATATGTAGTAAGGTCTCTAGTTGTGAATACAAGATTTATTTTATTTTTTGCTTCTTGTGATAAAGAGTGAAAATTCTCCAGTAATCTATTACCCGCCTGTAAAGCATGTCTTTCATTGAGACCATCTAAAAAAATAATGATATTTTCTTCTTCTGTAATAGTCTCTTCAAAATTATTTTCTTCACTATTAAATAATAAATCTTTTATATTATTATATTGTTCCCATTCATGGCTTTTAAAAAATCGTATGATATGTTTGTCTTTAGATAACTTCCGCGCTATTTGTAATGATAATATAGTTTTGCCTACGCCTTCTTCTCCTTGTAAAATAATAATTTCGTTTTCCCTTAAATCAATAGCAGAAAAAACTTCATTATCAATTTCTCGCTCAATACTATTTTTAAGTTTATCATTTATATCATGAGGAAGCTTCTCGTGTATAGTTTCATTTATCTTAATACCTAAATACTCATTGACTATTCTAGGAGTATGATTATACATATCATTTGACAGGCTTGAATTAGTTATCACATCACAATTTATAGGATGACACTCCTCTTTCAAGGCTTCAATGTCCGTCGAACTTAATTTTCTATTGCATGCTAAAATGATTTTATCAATTTTTTTAATCTCTATACCCGTGCTGGATACATCTAAACATTTTTTTATATCTGCAATAAACTTATCTCGTATACCAGTTTCTTGTGTTGTATATTCTACAAAAACATATTGCCCATTTTCTAATATGATTAGTGTATCTGGATTACCTGTTGTAGGTTTATCTTCTCCATTTTTTGTACCAATTGACTGTATTTTATAGCCATATCTTTTGTTTAGGTAGGCATCTCCAAGTTTGTGAAATTTTGTTCCATCAATTTCTAAGAGTTTTGTTTGTATTTCATTTATTTTTGGCATCTTTGTCCCATAAATTTATTCTTATGTATATATTCTATCAGATTTTTACTCAACATCTCAGAAGTATGACAATTTGACATATTTCACCTACATGCTATGGATCAGTCGCCACTTTGCGCTACCGGGAATTTTGGGAATATAGCCTAGGTAGATGAAAAGTAGATGAAAAGTTCTGACCCAAGAAGCAGAAAGAGCATAATACCAAACACATTATTGGTATTTAAACCCGGAATATGCAATAGAAATCACCAATCTCTCACAGATCATTGGCTCATGGGCATTCACAGAGAATCATCGATTCACCTACGGGTGAACCTCAAATTCCCTGCAAATACCCATAAGCCAAGCATCAGTGAGATAGTTGGCAATTCTATTGCATAATCCGGGTTAAATACTCTGTCCTTAAAGTACTATCTCCTCTTCCACACACTCATCTGGCTGATCGTATGCTGGAATTTTCTGGCGCTTTCTCGAAGGATAAAGGGGATATCCTGTGTGTCTATGAGTGTGAAGTGTGGTTCTAGCAGTGTTTTGAGTCCGTCGAGTGTATAGTGCTCCTGTCCACTCTCGTCGGTATAGCCTCCTATCCACAATGCCTTGTCTGTGCTGCTCTCCTCCCAGGTGTAGGGGGAGGTGAGGATGAGGATACCGTCTGTGTTGAGTCTGGTGTGAATATCTTGCAGAAATAGCTTTGGATCATAGAGTCTGTCCAGAAGGTTGGTTGCCAGTATGAGATCATAGCCTTTGAAATGGGGTTTGAGATTGCAGGCATCTCCCTGCCAGAACGCGACACGATCGCGCACATGCATAAAAGAGAAATCCTCTATCTTCTGGGTCACTGTTTCAGTGATCTCTCCCTCTATAGTCTGCTGAAAGGTGACTGCGCCTTGTTGTTGCATTTGCGCAGCGATCTGTATAAACCTGGCAGAAAAGTCTATCGCGGTGACCTGCTCAAATACATTGGCAAGCTCAAAGGCACCTCTGCCTACCGCACAGCCTAACTCCAAGGCATCTCTCTGCTCTGTCTCCTGTGTATAGAAGATTGCAAGCATTGCGACCTTCTGGGCGAAGTTCTCTATGCCAAAATAGCCCTCTCCGTAATGAAAATCACAGTATTGATTGACCAGGGTATCCCCTTCATAGAGACTTTTTGGGATGGATGGGGATAGATGGTTTTCTGTTTCGTTGCCAAGTACATAGCGAAATCCTGCATGCTGATAAAAGTGTCGTCTGAAAGCATAGCGTGAGTGCTGCATGATCTCATTGCCAGAGCTGGCAAAGGAGCCGCCTTTGATGAGGTTATGTTTGCCATCGAAGGTCGGCGTGGAGAAGTCGTCATAGATAGGATGAGGCACAAACCCTGCAAAGCCATCGATAGGTGTTGAAGTCCACTGCCAGACATTACCTATGATATCATACAGTTGGCCAAAGCCAAAGTGGTTGACAGGGCAGGGGGAGGCATAGTGGGCAAAGTTGATATTGGCCCGAGTGTCATCAAAGTCAGGTACATCCCGGATACCACCGAGGGCACGCAGACGGTACCATTGCGCTTCACTGGGTAGGGTGTAGGTCTGACCCTCTTTGGCGCTTTTCCAGCGACAAAACGCCATCGCTTCGAGCGCATTGACTTCTACCGGCCAGGAGAGAGGCAGGGGGATTTCTCGATCCAGCAGCCTCAGGCGGTAGCCTCCGGCAGTATCCGGTACCCAAAATACAGGGTGTGTGACTTCCCTCTCCTGGAGAAAACTTTCCCCCTCTTCGTCCCAGTATATCTTATTCTGATAGCCGCCATCCTGCACAAAGGGAAGGTATTCGCCGTTGGAGACGAGGTATCGTGATGCAGCAAAATCGGGGAGTTTTTCGCTGTAGGTACCGTACTCGTTGTCCCATCCATAGAGAGGATGATCAAGAGGTTTGCCTAGCGTGATCTCCCCCCCCCCTTCTATAGGTACAAGGCTGTTTTCCGGTATCTTGGGATCATCCGTACATGGGACGAACGCCTTGACAGACTTGATAAACGCCAGAGGCATCTGCCGATGCAGCACCGAAGAGGTCTCGATATGGATACGCTCGTGTTCGATCCCCATCAGTATCACCCAAAAAGAACTCTCTTGCGTGATAGGCAGTGTCATGGGAAGGGTCTCGATCAGGTAGAGGATGTGCTGCTTGACCGCTTCCCGGTACTGTCTGACATCTGCCACTTCGGGCCAGCGATAGCGACTCTCCTCCATGTCGTCCCAGACCATCTCATCTACCCCTATAGCAAAGAGTGATTCATACTCGGGATTGATCCGCTGGGTAATGACTTTTGCCAGGATCAGTTTATTGATAAAAAAGGTCGCAGTATGACCAAAGTAGAAGATCATGGGATGGCGTGTGGGTTCTGATTGTCTATAGAAGACGCTGTCCTCTTTGAGCAGTGCAAAGATCTTTTCATAGAGACTGTAGGTCTGCAAAAAGTAAGTGCGTATCTCTGCACGCTTTTTTTGGATATCTGATCCGGTGAGGGTCACAGGTGTATGTCGCATAGAAAACCTTTAAGCTTTTGCTGATAAGATATGGGCATCTCTAAAAATTGATGTTTTTTGCCCAATACTCCGGCAGTCGCAGACGTAAGCGCCCATTGCATGGGTTGAGTGCTCCTTTGTCGCATTGAGCAAAAAACATTATTGGGGTCACTCATAAGTCTAACATAAAAGGTAAAACAAGCAAAGGAGCACCATGAGCAGTGGATGGGGATGCCAGCACTTGACCCGAAAGGGAGAGAATACGGAGTGGTGCAAGCTACTCAAGAAAACCTGTGATCCGGGCTGTTATGGCTGTGTGCTCTATGGAGAGTTTCTCTTCTCCAAACCTGATACCCCTTCTAATGCTGCCTATGAGAAGCGAAAAGCCAAACAAAGGTCGGATGACCCGCTGGGAGGGAAGTAGGCAAGGGGGTCTTAGCTCTTTGCCTTAACCCAGCTGATGATCTGTTCGGAGCTCATGGCGCCACTGACCCTATCGACTTCAACCCCATTTTTAAAGAGTATCATGGTCGGGATGCTACGGATGCCGTATTGGGCTCCGAGTGCCTGCTCGTTTTCAGTATTGACTTTGACAAACTGAGCCTGCAGGGGCAGACTAGCTGCTGCCTGTGCAAAAGCAGGCGCCATCATCTTGCAAGGGCCACACCAGGGAGCCCAGAAATCTACCACAACAGGCAGGTCACTGCCACCGACAAACTGGCCAAGGTTTTGGGCAGTAGCCTCTACAGGCTTGGTATCCAGCAGTGACTGTCTGCACTGACCACAATTGGCTTTGGTGTACTGTGATTTGCGCGGAATACGGTTGATCTTGTTGCAGTGCGGGCATACTACATTGAGTGTTGACATAGAAAACTCCTCTGTTTTTTGGAGTCATTATACAGGTTTTGAAAGAAAAAAAGTGAACCTAGGTTGCAAATGTAGTGAAAAGTAGGAATGGTGGAGAATATCGGGATCGAACCGACGACCTCTTCGCTGCCAGCGAAGCGCTCTCCCAGCTGAGCTAATTCCCCGTTTGTAGGAGTGGCATTCTACCACAAAGAAGTTAAAAGGAAGCTCTAAAAGACTACTCAAAGACCTCAAAATAGATCAAAAGTGTTCTTTGGAAAAAGTTGGCATTGTCATCGCTTACCATGAGATAGCGATGGGGCGAGACTCTGGTGAGTCCCTCAAAGTTATCATTTTTCCAGCCTTTGTCACTGGGCATTTTTGCCAGCACCTCTGTGCGGCAGAGCCCATGGCTGATTTGGTCGAGATAGACTTTTTTGAGTGTGATGGTGCGGGGCTCTGTCAATTTGGTGTAGGCACGCTCCAGTACCAGAACATTGCCATCATCCATGACCTCTATGGCGGTGATGGCACTTTTCTTCTCGGGTTCTGCGAGAAAGTGCCACTGCTTACCCGAGAGGGCATAGAGTGTCTGCTCGCGTCTTTTGTATTTTTTGAGTGGGAGTTCAGAGGCAGTAAGTATGCCGTGTTTTGGGTGAAAAGCGACAGATTCGAGCATCTTGTTGCTGCTGCGATAGTGTTTTTTATTGCTCAGTGGATTGGGAAGCTTCTGCTTGGTGAGTCTCTGACCTTTAAGATCAAAGGTACCGATCTTTGGTTTTCCCTCAAAAGAGACCAGCAGATGCCCTTTTTTGTCAAAGGCCACTCCTTCGCTGTCCACTTTCTTTTTGAACTTTTTGCCTCCTTCTTTGGTGAGACGATGGGCATCCAGTGGAGAAAGAAGATCTATTTTGTCAGAGAAGGAAGCCTTAAAGCTATAAAGCACCCCTTTGTCTCCAACCATATAGAGGCGTTTATTCTTCTTGTCATAAGCCAGATCAGAAGCCTCGGAAAAGCCGATACCAGAGATCTGTGGTATGATGAGTTCCTTCTGGTCAAGGATCTTGATCTTGCCAACGCTGCGATTGACATCAGGGGGTATGATATCGACAGGGTAGATCTCTGCGCCCAGCAGAGTGACCCAAGTTAACAGAAGAAGCGTACGGATCACGCTAGGGTCTCCTTGGTATTGGAAAAGAATTCTGCCAGTGCGATCCATGCTACACCGATGATCACAGCGATATCTGCGTAGTTGAAGACCGGATAGTCAAACCAGCAGTGCCAGTAAATATAGTCCACAACCCCTTCTTGGGTAAAGCGGTCATAGAGATTGCTGATGGCGCCACCCAGAAGTAGCCCCAGGGCAAAGGCATAGCGCTTGACAAAGCCTGACCAAAAGAGATAGGCAATGATACCAGCTATGAGGAGTGCCTGTAGCCATTTGAGGTAGCTACCCAGAAAGGCGAACATGCTGAATGCCACCCCTTTGTTGTAGTGCAATTCCAGAGAGATACAGGGGCTCTGCCAATCATATCCCAGCACAAAGATCTCTTTGATGCCCTGATCGATGACAAGGGTTCCCACAAGCACGAGGAAAAAGACAGCAAGCAGCCGCACTAGCTAAGCTCACTTTTGAAAAACGCTTCACACTGCTGCATCGTGGCCGCAAGCCTCTTGGCATCTTTGCCTTCCAACAGGATACGAATAAGGTTTTCAGTGCCGGAATAACGGAAGAGGTGGCGTATGCCGCCAGCCTCCACCTCTGCCATCAGCACATCAATGCCGGGGATGCTTTCCAGAGCAGGTTTTTTGCCGATAGGTAGGTTAACCAGGAGTTGCGGATAGGAATCATAGGGACTGAATGCTTTGCTGGCTTTTTCTCCGACACTTGCCAGATAGGCCAATGCCTGAAGAGCAGAGGATATCCCATCACCGGTCTTGGCGTAGTCAGAGAAGATGATATGCCCACTCTGCTCTCCGCCAAAATTGATGCCAAGCTCCTGCATCATCGCTACCACATGTTTGTCTCCCACCGCAGAACGGTGCAGTGTGAGACCGTGCTGGTCAAGGTACTCTCCCAGTCCCTGATTGCTCATGACAGTGGCTACCATGCCTCCGCCCTTGAGCATGCCATTGTTTTTGAGATGGACAGCAAGTACCGCCATGAGTTTGTCACCATCTACGATCTCTCCTTCTTCGTCAACCATCACAACACGGTCGGCATCCCCATCCAGGGCGATTCCTACGTCAGCTCTGTACTCTCTGACCGCCTGCGCCAGAGATTCTGGATGCATGGCACCACAGCCCTCGTTGATGTTGAAGCCGTCAGGCTTGTTTCCTATTACTTTGACATCGGCACCCAGCTCCTCCAGCACCGTGGGTGCGACGATGTAGCCTGCACCATTGGCGCAGTCCACCACCACGCGCATACCCGCGAGCGTGAGTGGTTTGGGAAAAGAGTTTTTGATCTGTACGATATAGCGGCCTATGACATCATCAATACGCTTGGACTTGCCTATGTGCTTTCCTGTCACCTGCGCTTCTTCGATCGCTTCATCATTGTCATAGATCGCTTCTATTTCCTGCTCTATCTCCCGGTTCAGTTTGTTTCCGGTACAGTCAAAAAACTTGATACCGTTGTCATAAAAGGGATTATGGCTCGCAGAGATCATAATGCCTGCATCACAACGCATATTTTCCGTCAAAAAGGCGATAGCCGGTGTAGGCATAGGCCCTATCTGAATGACATTGTAGCCCACTGCAGTGAGACCAGAGACGATGGCATTCTCTACCATATAGCCACTGCGTCTGGTATCTTTGCCGACAAGTATCTTGTTGGTCTTGGAGAGAGGACGAAAGTAGATACCTGTCGCCATGGCCAAGCGCATACATGCCATGGCACTGACTTTTTCTCCTGCTTTTCCTCTGACCCCGTCTGTTCCGAATAATTCCATAAGTCTCTCCGTGTAAAATAATCAAGTTCTTATTGCTATTTTAACGAAAAAGTGATTAATTGTTTGTCTCAAGCAGCAGTTAGAGACTTCTCTTAATAAAATTTTAAACTCTTTTTTGGTAAAATCCGCGAACTAATTAGACTCTGTATCAAAGCTACAGACCTATCAATCCAAGAATTTACTAAAGGAAACACCCTATGGCAAACCATAAGTCAGCGAAAAAGAGAATCAAGCAGACCATCAAGAGAACAGAGAGAAACAGATATTACAGAACAAGACTGAAGAATATCGTAAAGACAGTACATGAGGCAGTGGAGGCAAAAGATGTTGCAGCTGCAGCTGAGGCATTCAAGATAGCAAACAAGAGCATCCATAGCTTTGTCAGCAAAGGCTTCCTCAAAAAAGAGACAGCATCTAGAAAAGTCAGCCGTCTCAACAAGCTTGTAAACAGCATCGAAGCTGCTTAAGCATCCCTCTCAACCCTCCAAGCCCTTTTGGGTTTGGCTCGCGTAAAATCTATCACCAATAGGACACAGTTATGTTCCGAGAAAAACTCCAGCCCTTTATCGACCGCTATGAAGAGATCAATACACTACTAAGTACCCAAGAAATAGCCAGTGATGTCAAGAAGATGACAGAACTCAGCAAAGAGCAGTCCTCAATCTCGAAGCTGGTTGAAAAGGCAAGGGCCTATATCGAAACCGCAGATGCCATTGAAGAGAACAGGGAGTTGTTGGGAGACGAGGAATTGGGGGGACTTGCCAAGGAGGAACTCTCTGAGCTGGAGCCTATGCTCCCAGAGATTGAGGAGGAGATCAAGGTATTGATGATTCCTCGTGACCCCAATGATGACAGGAATATCTATATAGAGCTTCGTGCAGGTGCAGGCGGGGATGAGAGTGCGCTCTTTGTGGAAGATATCTTCAAGCTCTATCTCCGTTTTGCTGAAAAAATGGCTTGGAAAGTAGAGATCATGAGCTCTTCGGAGGGCACAGCCGGAGGTTACAAAGAGATGATCGCCCTGGTCAAGGGTGATGGCGCCTACAGTCAGCTCAAGTATGAATCAGGTGTTCACCGTGTACAGCGGGTGCCTGACACAGAGACTCAGGGGCGTGTCCATACCTCTGCGATCACCGTAGCGATCATTCCGGAAGTCGATGATGTGGAGGTAGATATCAAACCGAATGATATCAAAATGGATGTCTATCGCTCCAGTGGCTGTGGCGGACAGTCGGTCAACACCACTGACTCTGCCGTGCGTTTGACGCATATTCCCACAGGTATCGTCGCAGCAATTCAGGACGAGAAGTCTCAGCACAAAAACAGAGACAAAGCCATGAAGGTACTCAAGGCCAGAGTCTACGAAGCACAGCTGCAGGCACAGTTGGACGAGGCTTCAGCAGACCGCAAAGCACAGGTAGGCTCAGGAGATAGATCCGAGAAGATCCGTACCTATAACTACCCGCAAAACCGTATCACCGACCACCGTATCGGACTGACACTCTATTCACTTGACCATATTATGAACAACGGCAACCTGGAGCAGATTATTGAGCCTCTCACTGCCCACGCACAGGCCGAAGCGATCAAGGCAGCCGGGCTGTGATCTGCCTCAGATGGTCATGGAGTAAGACCATGATCTTGAAATATGTTATAATAACATAATGAATGAACATGATTTTATAGCCATCACAAGCCCAAACCAGTTTGAGATTAGAATACCCTACCATGCTGAGACAGATGAGAAAAAGATAAAGTATGATACAAATATCTACTTTTTTATTCCCAAAATACTCAATATCAATCCTGACAGCTATAGCAACACCAACTTTTATAATGACCATATTAGCTATATTCGCTTTATTGCTCCCCAGAAAAACCTTGGTTATTTGGGAAGAAGACTGCAGAAATTTATTATGTCTTTGGGGGAGGAAAAGCATGATGAGACCCATAGTGGTGCCTTTGAAAAGGAACTGAAGCTTATCGTCAGTTCCTATGTCTCCTATCTAGATCAGCACAATAGGGAATTTTCCTGCAAAAATATCCGTGTGAAGCACTTGTATCTGTTTTTGCAAAGGGTGAGACAATTTCATCTGCTGATACAGGAACTACTTGTGACCACCTCTGGGCATCAGAGGGAAAAGATCATTGATGCCTCTCTTTCTGCAGCAGAATTCTTGAGCTATGCCACACAAAACTGCCTGCTGGAGATCAACACCTGCCTAAGAAGCCATGAAGATAGATACCGTGATGCTATCGATATCAATGTAGATATTATCAATATGGTGATACTGTTTTGCAAAGATAATGGCTTTCCTGTTATCTCTGATGATGCCTACCAAAATGAGAAGATTATCTATCGATACTCCATACTGAAAAAGCATTTTTATAGTATCTGGTATCTCTATCAAAAGAAAAAAAGAGATGGAGGCAGCATCAAAGAGGTCTATTATGCTATCGCAGCAGGTATCTCTATGATATTCACGACACTGATCGTATTTGCCACACAAAAAGAGTATGGAAATTTCACCACATCTTTTTTTGCCGCCCTGGTTATCAGCTATATGTTTAAAGACAGGATCAAGGAGGCATACAGGAGCTATTTTGACAAAAAAATGGCGATCAGAACCTATGATTATAAAGAGAAGATCTATAGTATGGATCAGAAGCTTATCTTTGCATTTATTAAGGAAAAAATGCGATTTGTGCCCTATAAAAAATTACAAGAAGATGTTCGCAAAAGTAGACTCCTGGAAGTACCCAGAAGACTCTCTCCTTATATCGAAGAGGACATTATTAAGTTTGAGAAAAGTGTGGTATTGCACAATGGAAATATCCAACGCAAATACAATCATGTAATCAAAGGAATACACAATATCATACAGTTCGATATCTCCTCCTATTTTAAAAGAATGGAAGCCAGCAAGGTACCGCTGTATCGGGTAAGGCACACCAAACTTTTTGGAAACAAAATCTATCATGTAAATATTATCGTAGAGAATAAAACAAAACAGGGTGTAGAGCTGCACAGAGCAAGACTTATTGTTGACAAAAGTGGCATCAGGAGAATTGAACTGCCCGAATCAGGAGAAAAGATCTTCCCAGAAGATTATCTGGCAAGCAAAAAGAGCTGGTCTTCCTTTAAAAAATCAGGACTTATTAAAAAAGCGGTCTCTGTGGAGAAAGAAGAAAAGCCTGCTGATAGGAAGTAGTGCGATATCTGCTCTGTCTTTTTCCTGTGAGCCTTTGGCAAATCCAAGAGTGGCACTACACGCTAGTGCGCATTAGGTCGTATCTCGCACTGATCTTTTTTGCACTTGACCACAGCATTGAGAAAGAGTACGCGTTTGGCAGTCTCTTGATCTAGACTGTCGTAGGCATCAGAGGAGAGGATGCCGGTGTTGCAGTAGAGAAGTGTGAGTTTGTCTTTGGGGAATTTTGAGGTGTCGATCACGCCATTGTCGGCATCCCAGACGATGGAGTTTGCTCCGGGGAGGTGCCCTTGGCGGTAGTCGCTGGCTTTGCGTACATCCACCAGATTCAGTGCTGGAGGCAGTGTGCCGTTTTTGAACTGCTTTGCGAACCAGATGGGATCGATCATCCCCTCTTCGCTTCCGAGGTGGACGGTGACTCCCTGGATGGTGACTGCTGGACTGGTGGATTTGTGACCTTCCTTACAGTATATGTCTGAGAGCATGACTTCTTGCCCTTTTTGGCTCCATTCCGGAAAACCTCCACGATAGACCATGACATGGCTGTAGCCCTCTGCTGCGATACGCTTTGCTAGCTCGGAGGATTTGCCACATTTGATACCCCCGCAAAAGAGTATCAGTTTGCTGCTCTTTTTGACAGGAAGAAGACGCTTGAGCCTGCGAAAACGATGGAGAGGCATATTGAGTGCACCGAGTATGGTACCTTTTTTATAAAACTTTATCTCTCTGGCATCGATAAACAGTCCTGAGCCCGCATTGTAGATACGCTTGGCCTCTTTGAAGTCAATCTCCTTCGGTGCTGTCTCTGCCCAGACAATAAGGGTAAAGACGAGAAAAGAAAATATTACTTTTCGTATCACGGTAGCCTCCTTTTTGTCAATCCCCATGGTATTGTTCGAGCCTATATGGTACTGCTTTTTTCTTGACAGTCTGGCATATCGACCCAAATATCACGGCTGACTGCATCCCCTAAAGCATCAATGATCGTGATCGTGTGTGCTCCCTGACCAAAGTGAAGATTGACACGTTGCTCATCAAACTTTGCAGGGTGGTTGTCGAGATACCAGAAGTAGGGAGGTTTGCCATATTCTGCTGCCACCTCAACCGTCACATCATGGCATCCGGTGCTGCGAAATCTGCTGTTTTTCTCAGGATATAGAAACTGAAGTGCTGTGTGCCGCACCTGCTTCTCTTTGTCAAAATATTTGAGTGCTTTGGGTGTGCTGTCTCCCAGGTAGTCACTGCGCCACTGCCAGCTTTTCATAGGGTGCAGTGCCTCAAACATCTGCATGACCTCAAATGCCATAGGCGCAGCCACCTCTCTGGCAGATAGCTTTCGTTGAGGAGCATTGTCAGGCCGACCGACCCAGACGATAGTAGTATATTCAGGGGTATAGGCTGCTGTCCAGAGATCACGGTATCCATAGCTGGTACCTGTCTTGTAGGCAATTTTTTGGTAGCTGTTTCGGTACCCCTGGGGGGGAGGGAGTGTGCGCAGAATGGCGGTGGTCATTTTGGCTGACTGGGAGGAGAGCAGTGTCGGTAACTGTGTGAGATTTCCCTCCTCTTGTAGTATGTGAAGCTTGGGTGCGCTGCCGCCATTGGCCAGTGCTGTATAGAGCTGCGCTACTTGCCAGATACTGATCCCCAGTCCGCCGAGTGCAACAGGCAGAGTGGCCTGTTTGTTTGGGATGATGAGCTTGCCTGCCAGCAGAGTGATCTCCTTGACAAATGTCTCTGCACCCAGTCGCTGTAGAATCTTGACTGCAGGGATATTGAGTGAGTGCCGCAAAGCATAGGAGACCGAGATCTCTCCCGTATATTTTTGGGAGTAGTTGTGCGGCAGATAGTCACCGAAGCGGGTCTCTTTGTCCGAGATGATGGTATTGGGGTGTATGAGATGCCTCTCGAAGCCCAAAGCATAGAGAAAAGGCTTGAGTGCAGAGCCTGGCGAACGGGGCACAGGTATCATGTCTACGAAGCCGGCTACCTTGGGGCTAAACATATCATGTGATCCCAGATAAGCCTGGATAGCAGCAGTATGGTTTTTGACGATCAGTACAGAGAGTGTGCTGCCTTTTGGCAGCATCTCTCCCTGCGCTGCTGCCCACTGCTCCAGCTGCTTTTGCAAGGTGGCATCGAGTGTGGTGGGAATAGATGCCTCCGGAAGCCTTCTTAGGAGCTTCTGGCTGAGGTGAGGAGAGAGTCTGGGGTAGGAGAAGAGGTGGTTGTTGATAGCCCTCTGGACAGAGTGATGGTAGAGTGTATCGCTGATGAGATGTTGGTCACGCGCAAGGGTGAGTACTTTGTCTCTGGATTGCTTGCTTGCTGCAGGGTGGCGATCGGGTCTGTTGTGCTCGGGGGATTGCGGCAGTGAGACCAGAATGGCAGACTCGGAAGGGCTCAGTGCATAGGGCAGTTTGCCAAAATAGCGCATACTTGCACCCACAATACCCTCTACATTACCACCATAGGGGGCCAGTGTGAGGTAGGCTTGCAGGATCTGCTTTTTTGTATAGGTGAATTCCAACTGGAAGGCGCGTATAATCTCGATCAACTTTGATCGGATGGTGCGGGGTTTGGGCTCCAGTAGCCTGGCCAACTGCATGGTGAGAGTAGATCCGCCTGAGGTGATGTGACCCTTGTTGAGCAGCTGCCAGATGGCTCGCCCCATAGCCAGAGGATCCATCCCATAATGATGCCAGAAGCGCTTGTCTTCAAAGAGAAGCAGCATCTTGAGATAGAGGGGATCAAGCTTGTCGATATCTACAGCAAATCGCCACTTTTGATCCGCATTGGTTGTGGTGTAGAGCCACTCTCCCTGCGCATCAGTGATGATACGGGAAGTCTGTAGGGCGGGATCGAGAGAGAGTGGATAGAATCTGTTCATAAGCAGGACAAACAGTGCCACGGAAGCCAGCGAAAGCGGGAGCCATTTGAGAATTCTTCCTGCCAGGATCACTGCCTTTTGTGTCATCTACTTTTGTCTTTCTGTCTTGAGTATGGTTTGCACATTGGCACGCTCAGGATCGCTCATTCTTTGATCCAATATCTCGCTTGCAGTGATCTTTTTGGGATGATACCAAGGCATCTGGCTGTAGATACGGCGCAGTTCCGGGTCTTTGAAGGCAAGGCCATAACGGGCGATGAGACTGTTGCGTAGGATTCTAAGCTCTCTTTTGTTGTACTTTTTCAGGTACTTTGCATTTAGTTTTTTGATTTTTACCCTGTAGAAATCAGCCAATACCAGACCGCCGCAGCGCTGCTTTTCTTCGCGCAACAGAGCCTGCACATTGTTTTTTTGCAGTGCACTGAGATTGTGATAGACACGGCTTGATCTCTTCTCTTTGGGGACATACCATGCAAAAGCGGAGAAACGCTTGTGCAGTGCCGGGTTGCTCTGCGAAAAGTCCAAGCCGGCCTGTGCAAAGATACCGTTTCTCAGCCTATTGATCTGAAGCAGTGTATAAGGCTCCAGTGAGCCCAGAGGATGTGTGTAGACAAAGGTATAGTCCTCTGTACCCAATGTGTCAATGGGGTGCGTCTGTTCTTTTTTGCCTGTAGATGCCGGTGTGTTGACCCGCTGGATATCTTGAGGGAGCTTGATCAGGAGTTTGTCTTGCATAAGGGGACTGAAGGCTCTGTATCGTGGCTGATACATATCTTCGATCTCGGCAGGAGGAAGCGTAAAGGAGCCCGTCGTGACTGCCCTAACCAGATAGGCGGCAGCAAAGCTGTTATTGCTGTCACTCTGTAGCGCTGCTTCAAAGCGGTCATCCCTGTATGCTGCGTGCAGCAGAGCACTTTTTTTGCCCAGCCATTTGAGTCCGTCGCTGGCATCTATACCGCTGATAGTAGGATTTTCTATCTCAAATCCGGCAGGGAGCCAGTCTGTAATGAGTGGATGCTTTATGGCGCTGTCCTGAATGGTGCCCTTGATAACGACAACGATTCTGCTGTTGCGTGCAATCTGTGAAGGATCAATGGGTTCTCCATCCAGTGTGTAAAAGTGCTTATCGATGCTGAAGCCTCTGTTTTCATGGGAAGTTGTACTGACAGGATCAGGCGTGGCGATAAAGCTTAGATCATACCAGAGAGCGTGCGTACCCTGATTGGTAACAGATGGCAGTGCAGTCAGGGTGTCTGCCTTGAATACCGGTGCTGCATTTTCCTGATAGGGGATACCGTTGACAGTAAGCTTGGGTGTGCTTTTGTGAATATCCAGCACCTTGCTGGCGCGCAGCAGCATGCTCATCTCCTGTGTACTGAGATACCTTCTTGTTTTGAGCTCCAGTGCTAGGTCTGCAAAAAGCATCTGGGCTTCATCTGTGCGTCCTGCCTCCTTCATCAGGCGTACCAGTGCGGCTTTGTTTCTCAGTGCACCCCCATAGTTGACATAGCTGCTGTCCCCCAGCATGGTTTTGGCTTTGTCGAAAAGTATAGTAGCCTTATTCTCTTCGCCAAGAGAGGAGAGTACGGCTCCCAGTTGTCCCCAGGCCTGGGAAGAACGAATCAGACTCTTTTTGTCTTTGAGGCGAAATGCTATCTCGGACATCAGGATACGATGGTTGCGTGCCAATACATAGAGTGCATAGGCATCACCCTCCTGCTTGGATCGCTGGGTGCTCCAGCGGTCCAGGTGCTGCTCCAGCCATGAGAGCCCCTTGTTGATATTGCGTTCTGGTACACTGTAGCCTTGGGCTTTGGCACGGGTAAAAAGATCCAGTACATAGGCCGTAAGCCATGTATCTGTCTCGCTGTTGCTCCAGAGCCCAAACCCTCCGTGTATACGCTGCATATTGCTGAGTCTTTCTATGGCATGCTGTACGAGTTCTCGCCTGTCCTTCTCTTTGCTTGTTAGCCATGGCATAGCGCGGCTGCTTGTCTGCTCTGCGCATCTTCCGGTGTAGTTGGTAAGCTCCTTGACCATAGATGCCGTAGGGAGTAGAGGCGCACCTGAGAGTGAAAATCTGATTCTGTGCAGATTTTTCCATGGTGTAAGTGACACATGCTTTTTGGGCACTAGGGTTTCTCCAGGTTTCAAACTGCCTGTCTTTCTGATGTAGGCAGGTGGGTAGGCAGAGCGGATGCCCAGGTGCCACTCTCTTTTGAGAAGCACTTCTCCTTCATGAAGGAGAGACAGGCCAATAGTGCCCTCGGGTATCTTGGAAGCATGAAGCTTCAGTGTTTTGATAGAGGGTGGGGTCTTTCCCTGTGTGACTGTATAGGAGATCTCCTCGGGAGTGACTTCCAGTCCGTTGCCGGTATGAAATTTGAGGAGGTAGCTGCCACTCTCTACCGTGGGATCAAAACTGCTTCTCACTGTGGCAGCAGCATGGTCTCCTTCTCCCATAAAGCGAGGCAGATAAAGCTCTGTAGAGATGGGATCTTTGACGAGGATTTCTCCTGTGGTACTGCCTAGTGCATGGGTATTCCATGCCACTGCAGTCAGTGCCAGAGTGCCTTGGAAATCAGGAACCTGAAATGTTGCTACTGCTTTTCCCTGTGCATCAAAGGGAATAACTTTGCTAAAGAGTGCCACTACTTTGCGCTTATTGGAGACCACGGTATCGTGGAGTGCTGCCTCCAGCTCTTCATCTCCGGCTCCTACATCAAACTGCGCATGCGCGCCTGTGGCCTTGATCAGATCCGCATATACATCCCTGATCTCCACGCCCAGTCTTCTCTGCCCATAGAAGTATCTGACAGGATCAGGCTGTTTGTAGTGTGTCAGGGAGAGGACACCCTTGTCCACAGCCGAGAGTGTCAGATAGGTTTTTCTCTGAAGTTGTTCTTGGGTCTCGATAGACACAGTCAGCTGACTGGAAGCATGGATGCGTGACGGATGCTTCAGTGTCATATGGATGGTCTTTTTGGGGTCTTTGACAGCAATGTGTGCTACACCGATAGCACGGGTAGCCCCCAGTGTCTTGCTCTGTGCTCTGAAAGCAGAGGCCAGCAGATAGAGACTGCTTCCCCAGGAAGAGTTTGTTTCAAATGTCAGTGTAACAGGGGTGCCTTCTGTGGCTTGGACCTCTCTTGTTTCCAGAATACGGTTATTTGCAAGAGAGAGCAGGAGGGGACCACTAAATTTTGGAGTGATATTGACATGGATCTTTTCTCCTGGAAGGTAAGACTGTTTGTCAAGCGCCACAGGAAGTCTGTCGGGAGAGGCACGGCTGACCGGCTCTTCATAGCCACTTGTAAACCTGTAGCTACTGAGTATGCCCCCTGCATCCTCTATCTCGATACGGTAGCTTCCCCAGTTCAGTTTTTTCAGTGTGAGCAGAGCAGGATGATCTGATGTCTGAAAGGTGCCTTTGTCCACCTCTTCCCTGTCGCTATAGCTCCTGTAGTACTCCCAGTCTCCCTCTCTGCTCGAACGCCAGTTCCAGGAGACCTCTTCCTCAATAAGCCGATAATGGAGTGTGGTAGGTGTTGGCTGCGCATTTTTGAGATAGACCAGATCAAAGGCCGGGCTGTCATCTTTGTCCACCGCATGGTTATCAAAGTGTGCTTTGATCCCAATATAGGCAGTCTTGTCGGCGTAGAAAAGGTCAAGCGTCTCCTGCACAGGTCTTCCTCCCGGCTCACTGACTGAGAGAGTGATGTGCGCAGCAAGAGGAAGTGAAGTTCGGGGTTTTCGTTTGAGTACCAGAGGTATAGTGATATTACCCTCAGTGCCGCCCTCAAAATGCTCTGTTCCCAGTGATTGGTTTTTGAAATGTGATCCTGCCTTTCCAAACCAATAGGATGCATACTGTTTGAATGGTGTGGCTGCGGCATGGAGTATCATACTGACCTCTACTTTGGCATGGGAGAGAGGATCACCGGTGAGATAGCTTGCCATGGCGTCAAGGATGACCTTTTGGTTGGGGATGAGATGCTGTGGTGCTTTTTTGAGTGAGAGAGATATCTTGGGTGGGACGAAGTCCTCTACCAGAAAACCAAGTCTGCCTATAGGATGTTTTCCTCCGGCATAGAGGGTGATTTTCCATTTACCTGTACTGGCTGAAGGGGAGAGCAAGAAGCTTCCCTGGCTATGCCCTGATGCGTCTGTAGTGATGAGTCTTGAGGCGATCTCTACGCCCCTGGAGTCATGAAGTTTGACCGAAAGTTTTAGATTGCTGACAGCGACACCCAGCGGTGTGCGTACGAGAAGATGAAAGGGCACAGTTTCTCCGGGACGAAAGATTGCGCGGTTGCTGTAGAGCCAGGCATCATAACTCCTGGGAACCTCTCTCCCTGTTGCGCCTCTGTCTGAAAGGTCATGTGAAGGGCGAGAGAGATCCAATACCGTAAAGTCCCCACTCTCTCCGGAGGCGTAGATGGCTTTGGGTGCGAGCCCCCGTTTCCCACCAAGCAGAGATTTGGGAAACAAGGCATATCCCCCCTTGGCCATAGTGCTTCCCAGCCGTTCATTATTTTTGGCAACCAGCTCAAGCTTAACCTTCGGATATGTTTTGGCATTGCTGAGGTGCTTACAGTAGACATGCAGTCCCTGCGTGCCTTCCATCGTAAAAAGACCGATATCAGAGATCATAAACCACTGCGTTATCACACTGTAAGGATCCTCTTCTCCCTCGTTGTCTATCGGGGTAGCAGCGAGAATATAAACGCCTGGTTCTCTTTTGGTAAGTAGTTTTCCTACAGGAATAGCAGTTGTTTTTTCATGGTTCTTCTTTGCGTCAATAGAGAGACGCTTCTTCCATAGCAGGTAGCCATCTTGCTCTTTTACTTTGTCCAGCGTATAGCTTGAGAGCGTACGGAAAAGCCCATATTCGTTGATGCTTTTTATAAGATTTTCTCTGTTGATGCGATACAGCGTGACATAAAACCTGTCTATATTGGTGGTCTTGATGGGGATAGATATCTCCCCTTTGGCAGGCAGAATGTAGCCTCTGTCCGGAAATGACATAGAGGGCTGATAATCTGTTGTGCGTTGAGTAAAGTGATAACTTCTGTCCAGAGAAATTTCTCCCAGAGGAATAGATCTCTGGATACTAAAAGTGTACTCCTTCTGTGGCTTGAGCCCTGTCAGGCAGATCTCATCATAAGAAAGGCTGACACCAAAATAATCTGGGGGCGTCAACTTGATATAGGGTTTTGCCATGATGCCGTCTGTGG
>JALWVW010000031.1:25590-28244 GCA_027079365.1 Campylobacteraceae bacterium
CTTGCTGTACTGCGCTGAATGACTTTTGTAATATGCAAGGGTTTTGCTGCAGCAAAGATCAGAAGAGGTACTCCCAGTAGTATCCAAAGGGCATGGGTCAGATGTCGTGTTTTCATAGCAGTCTCCTTGGGGAACGAGATACTATGATTATAGCGTAGTTTTGTGTCAGAGTTGTCTCTTTGCCAAGGAGAGAAAGGGATTAACTTTTGCTCCCAGGCTTTATCGCTTTTGTGGATCCTTCCTGGCATAGAGGACATGCTTCTGGTGCATACATCTCAAAGGCGAAATCATCCAGTGCAAATAGGGGGATATCCGCAGGCAGGGCACACTCAGGCTTGGCATCATGGCTACCTCCGATCCTCTTGCAAAAACCACGATTGGCCAGTGAAGCGAAGGCAACCACTTCTCCTCCCAGAGCTTCTATCGCCTTGGCAGCTTTAAGGGCAGATCCGCCAGTGGTGATGATATCCTCACAGACAATAATCTTTTCTCTTTTCTGGATTTCAAATCCCCGGCGGAGCTCCATGCCCCCTTCTTTTTTCTCCACAAAGATAGAACGCACATTCAGAGATCTGGCAAGCTCATAGCCCGCCAAAACACCGCCCAGTGCAGGGGCGCAGACGGTATCCACTTTGATACCAGACTGTCGGATCATCTCTGCCAGAGCATCAGTCAGCAAGGCAGCCTTTTTGGGGTACTCCAATACTTTGGCACTTTGCAGGTATCGAGCCGAGTGGTTTCCGCTGGCAAGTAAAAAGTGCCCATCCAGCAGGGCATTTGCCTCTCGGTATATCTCCTCCAGATTCATTACTTAGACTTTCAGGATATCTGCTTCTTTGGAAGCAAGGATCTCATCAATTTTTGCAACAAAACTATCTGTCAGTTTCTGCACCTGATCCAATCCTTTTTTTAGCTCATCCTCGCTGATCTCTTTCTCTTTCTCTAGCTTTTTGACTTTGTCATTGGCATCTTTTCTAATGTTTCTGACGGCCACTTTGGCTTTTTCGCTCATGGCCTTTGCCTGTTTGACGATCTCATGTCTCTGCTCAACAGTCATCGGAGGGAAGAAAAGCTTGATAAAATCTCCGTCATTGTTGGGATTAACCCCAATATTTGCCTCTTGTATAGCCTTTTCTATGGCACCCAGCAGACTCTTTTCCCAAGGCGTGATAGAGATGGTTGTAGCGTCCTGTGCGATGACATTTCCCACCTGGTTGATCGGAGTAGGCGTGCCATAATAGTCTACCTTGACATGATCCACCACAGCAGTGGTTACTTTGCCGGTTCTCAATGTTGAGAACTCACGCTTCATTGCCTCTATACTCTTTTCCATATGTTCTGTTGCATCATTATAAATTGCATCAAGCATTGTGCTTCCTTTAGAAAGATTTTCAATTATTTTACTCTAATTTTACTATGTTTTGGTTTGCTCTTTCTGTAGAAAAACCACCCTGATGCATGTTTGGCAGGGCGGCAAGTATATCTGGGGAAATTATTTCTGTGTAGTAGGTGCTGCCGGAGCCATAGGTGCTGCCGGTGCCGGAGTAGTTTTCTTTTCTGCTGTTGCAGGTACGGCAGGCTTGCTGGTCATGGCAGTATCTACTACAGAAGCGCTGTTCTCTTTTGAGTAAAAGTATCCCAAAGCAAGTGTATTGACTACAAAAAGGAGTGCAAGCGTAAAAGTAAACTTGGAAAGGAAGCCTGTGGGTCCCTTGGCGCCAAAGAGTGATTCGTTGCTTCCGCTGTAAGCACCCAGACCGATACTTGAACTTTTTTGTAGCAGGATGGCAATAGTGATCACTATTGCCAAAATAATCTGAATGATCATAAGTGTTGATGTCATTGTATTCCTCTGTTATTTCAATAAAAGTGAGCGATTATATCGAAATAACATTGAAAAGGCGATAAATCTAGTCATCTCCGCCGAAAATGCCCAGCAGGCTCAGCAGCGAGGTAAACATATTAAGGAAGTCAAGGTACAAAGAGACGGCAGCATCTACCGGAGAGTCATAGGCACCATTGGCAATATTCTGCGTGTCGTAGATTGTAAAGAGACCAAAGAGCAACAAGATGCCGGCACTCATCACAACATGCATCAAAGGGCTCTGTAGTACAAAAGCATTTATCAGAGAAGCAATAATTACAACAATCAGTGTGATAAAGAGAGGTTTTCCCCAGCTGGAAAAATCCGTTTTGCTATTGATGGCAAAGAGGCTGAGGGCACCGAAAAGAACAGCAGTCATCAAAAAAGCTGTACCGATTGTGCCTCCGCTTCCCATACCGATAAGGCGAGCCATCAGAGGAACAAGTGAAACACCTGTTACGAATGTAAACACAAAAAGTGCTGCAAGGTTGAGCCCCGGCTTGTTTCTGGTCATTCCCAGTCCAATAAAGAGCATAAAGAGCTCAAATCCAAAAATCAGCCATCGGTATTGCATCACTGTTTCTGCGTAGGGCAGCGTGACAAAAGCACCAGCTGCTGCTGCTACCATACTGGCAGCAAGCAGCTGATAGGTCTTCTTCATGAAAGCCACAGAGGAGCTTACTTCAACCTCTGCATAGGTTCCATCCGCGGTTCTCGTATAGTTTCTATCATATAAAGCCATTGTTATTTCCTTGGAAGTTATTTTTATAGGGGTAGTATAGTCAAATAA
>JALWVW010000032.1 GCA_027079365.1 Campylobacteraceae bacterium
CAAACAGCATTCCAGCCTGATCAACACCTTTCTTGTTGCCTGTCCATGAGTTGATTTCTATGATCTGTCTCAGTTCATTGTAGTCTATAGTGTTCATTTTTGATCCATTCTCGGTTTTTTACCTTTGTTCGGGGGTACCCTCTGAAGATATTCTAATAAATCATAGTAAAATATCTCATTAGTTCTGTATAAAATCTTGAAAACTGGAGGAGAAAATGGGTAGAAAGATAGGTATGTGGCTTTATAATAACGGTGGGGGGGACAAAATACAGAAAAGGCTCATTAAAAAGCTTAAAGAGAGAGAGATCAAGGTAGTCCCGAATATTAACCTTCGGTATGCCATTGCCAAGAACGGACATATTATCCATGATGGTCGCAAACTGGACAAGCTTGATCTTTTTCTCTCTTATAACGCAGGTGAGCAGACACAGTATCAGATGTTTCTTTACCAGGCACTCAGCAGAGTGGTTCCGATGATCAATAGCTATGACTCTTTTGCGTTGACTGAGGATAAATTTCAGACCTCTTTCTTGCTAAGGCAGCATGGGGTGGCAACGCCGGATTTTAAGCTCTGCCACCGGGATGATGGAGAACAGCTTAAAATGATTATGAAAAAATGGAGCAAAATGGTCTATAAGCCTACCGATGGATGGGGTGGTGTAGGACTGACCAAGATCGAGAGTGAAGCGACACTTGATACGCTGCTGCCGTTTCTCAACCAAATGGACCTGCGCTTTTTCTATGTTGAGAAGTTTCTTAAGTATGACAATACAGACTTCAGGGTTGATATTGTAGATGGTCAGTTTGTCGGCTGCTACGGCCGCAAAGCAGGTGGAAGTGACTGGCGCACCAATGTGACAAGTGGCGGTTCGGTCTTTTTGAGGGAGCCCAATGATGAAGTGGTGGCTTTGGCAAAAAAAGCTGCCGCGGTGTGCGGTACGGATATCGCGGGGGTTGATATCATCTATGACCAAGAAAAAGAGGCGTATGTGGTATTGGAGGTCAACGGCATCCCTGCGTTTGCCACACCAGAGCAGGAGAAGATGGGTCTAGACTTTAACCAAAAGAAGATTGACTTGATCGTAGAGATGATAGACAGAAAAACAACAAAAAATAAAAAGGAAAAATAGATGAAAAAGAAAAGAAAGAAAGAAAAACTGCCAAAACTGGGACTGCTCTATCTGGACTATGTCCTCCGGTTCTTTGACAAGTCCAACTTTAAGAACTGGCCAGACAAGATTGAGATAGTAACCTACCACTGGAAAAATGACAAAGCACGCTTTATCAAAGAGGTCAAGAGAAAAAAGATTGATGTGTTGGTGGGCAATATTCCCGCTACTGCCTATGAGACTTTTCGAGAGATCGCCAGAGCACTGCCGCATGTACGGTTTATCCCTTCTCTGGATACGCAATTCTCCAACAAGTCCAAAGAAAATGTAACCCGTTTTGCATGGAAATACGATATCCCTATCCCTAAAACCTATATCTATTATGACCACGAGAAAGCAGATGGGTTTATAGATAAAACGTCATTTCCGAAAATTATCAAGAAGAGTTACGGTCCTTCAAACTATGGTGGGTATTTTGTACACAAAGTAGACAGTAAGCAGGAAGCAAGAAATCTGCTGGCTCAAAAAAAGTACCACCCTGCCTATTTTCAGGATTTTGTACCGATGGCAGCCGATGTGAGGGTAATGTTGATCGGACACAAGCCAGTCTGTGCCTTCTGGAGACGACCACCCGAGGGCGAGTGGCTGACCAATACCTCTCAGGGGGGAAGTATGGATTATCAGGATGTCCCCAAGGAACTGCTTGACCTGGCAGTCAAGGTTTCCAAGGCTGCCAATGCCGAGTACTGGGCCTGTGATGTGGCAGTAGGTGAAGACGGGAAGTATCGTATTCTTGAGTGTGCGACGGCCTTTGCTGCGTTTCCTTATATCAGAGACTGGATAGGGCAATATATCATGTGGAAGCTCAGTAATGGTAGATTCCCACTGCCCAATATCCCTCTCTATAACTGGGAGGAGCTGAGTAAAATGGACAGTTCGGTGCTAAGAACATTACGCTATATCACCTTTGGTAAGTATACGCCTAGCTATGATGGTGCTTATTTTTTAGATAAAAAAACCAAGGAGACAGAGCAGGGTGAAATGTATCTTCATGAAATGGACAGCCTCTATCCTATGCTTCCTACGGAGGATAGAGACTATGAGGAGTGGCCCAGCGAGCGATGGAATTTTCAGGACAATTATGGAAAAACAGTACGAAAAGTACATGCACAGAGTAACCCGCACCCCGTCAGCAGCGGTGAAGATGCAGAGTCTCCTGCTATATTGACCGAAGAGCATCTTATTGAGATGCTGCAGTCAGTCAAGGGCATAGGCAAGAAAAAAACAGCAGATATTCTGGAAGCTTATACGCCTGCAGAATTGGTTGCCAGACTGGAGGAGAAGCCGGAAAAGATGGTCAAAGAGATCAAGTGGATGAAGAAGGTGGTGTTAGAAAAAATACTGAAACAATGGGAATCATTAAAAAATAAG
>JALWVW010000033.1 GCA_027079365.1 Campylobacteraceae bacterium
TATTTTCTCCATCACAGCTCAAAGGCATTGACCTGAGCCCCGTGATGGTAGCGCGTGCCAAAGACAGAGGGTTAGATGCTGAAGCAATCAATCTCTGTGAACTGAAGGGGCACTACGATGTCATCACTGCCGTATTTGATATGGTCAATTATCTGGACAAGCCGTCACTTGTTGCGTTTATGCAGTGTGTGGCAGCGCGTTTGCATCCTGGTGGGGTGTTTGTCTGCGATATCAACACCGAGTATGGGTTTGATGAGATTGCTAGTGGTAGCTTCACCACAGAAAATGATGCTGAGTACCTGATCATAGACAGTGAGTATGAAGAAGGGGTCTATCGTTCTGACTTTACACTCTTTGAAAAAAAAGGTACACTCTACAGTAGAGAAGATCAGCAGATTATACAGTATCTGCACACACCCCAAGAGGTGGCTGCGGCAGGCGATTTGGTATTGCAATCCCAGCTGCCCCTCTCACTCTATGCCGAGCAGAGTGATAAAACGCTACTCGTTATACAGAAAGGAGATATCTCATGAAAACGATGATACTTACCGTTTGTGTACTGTTTGTATTTTCAGGATGTGCCCCCGTAGCACAGAGCGGAAGTAGATCCTCTGCCTCTCAACCAAGTGATGCACCCTCCTGTACTTCAGGAGTGAGTTGCCAAAATATTGGACTCAGCCATGCCGGACGAGGAACGAAAAAACACTACGCCATTGCCGCGAAATATTTCAAGCGAGCCTGTGACTACGGAATGGATGAGGGCTGCAACAATCTCGCCTTCCTCTATGCCAATGCCAGAGGGCTCAAACAGAGCTATACGCAGGCATATCGATATTGGGGGATGGCTTGCCAGATGGGCAATCAATCTGCCTGCGCCAATCTGGAGCTGGCCAAGGAGAAAGTGGCGGAGATGCATAAGAAATCAAAATGATGGATTAGTGCTCGGCTTATATCGTCCCTGATGAGAGAATGAATGAGATAAGGCAAAACAGTAGGGTGTTGTACCTTTGCAACACCAATAATCTAAATAGCAACTATATCTATTAGTACATAAATATATCATTTGTATTGATGGTGTTGTCGGGGGACAACACCCTACATTCGACACATGAAGCCGAGATGATTGAAACGAGAGTGTTATTAGTCGAGTAGCTTTCCGAGTGCAGTTTCGCTGTCAGCCAATTCTACTCTGGTGACTTTTTTGTTGTCCAGTGTCATGACGATCACTTTGGTCGCCTCCTGACCCTCTTTGAGCTGCTTGGCCATCTCTTTGTCATAGATCAGCATCATGGCATAGTTGCTTTTTCTAAGATCAGGCAGGGCAAAGGTATTTTGGATTACCACAGGCATGGCTGAGATGTCTGCAACGATGACGGCATTGCGCTTTTGCAGGTAGCCTTCAGGTTTCTCCATCATAAATACTTTGATGATGTGTCCTGTATCTTTGGTAAAGGCGAAGATCAGTTCCTGTGTGGTAGTAGAGAGCTTGTGCGCTTTGTCAAACTGATCAGGCAGAATATAGTCGATCGTGGAGCCTACGCTAAAGTGCTGACCTTTGGGCGTTACGGTAAGTGAATATTTGCTGGCATCATAATTGCTTTTTCCGTTGATACCGAAGAGTACGCCCGCAGCGATGATGATAAGAGCGATGAGTCCGAGTAGTATTTTTTTCATTGATATGATTCCTTGATAAGTAAGTGCGGCATTGTACTCAAAAGGGGTTAATGAATTCTAAAGCGCAACTCCAAATAGTTACCAGATGACGAGATTGAGATAATTTAGGGTGGTTTCTACTACTTCTCCCCCCTCATTTCTATACTGCTGTAAGATTCGTATGATCTTCTCTTTCTCTGGCATCATACCCCGTACTTTGAGGTGCCAGCTGTAGTTTTCTATGGCCTCCTCCCAAGGCTTGATACGGGTCTTCACTTCGGTATGTTCGATGACACGGTAGGGGTACTTCTCTTTGTCAAGCCAGTGCTTGAGTATCGTAGCGGAATTGGGAGGCTGGTAGACGCCCCCATGTGCCCCAAAGAGTGCCTCGATCAGCTCCGTACCCCGCTTACCGCCCCAGCCAAGGAAGAGCTTGGTGGGGGCGGCATCATGCATCTTTTGAAAATGCTGATCTTCTTTGAGTGCAGGAAACATCGTGGCAATAGCGATATCGTATGGCTGCGTACCCAGAGAAAAATCCTCCCAGCTGCTTTGATGGGTGCGGAGGTTGTGCAGTCCTATTTTTTTGGCATCTTCATTGACGATATTTAGCATGGCAGGGGAGATATCCACTGCGTCCACCTGTCGTGCTTTTTGTGCTATTCTGAGAGTGTAGGCACCAGTACCACAGCCGATATCCAAAACCGTTTTTCCTGTTAAGTCAATGCTTGCTTGTGTAATATAATTGCAAATTGTTGCTTCAAGTACCTCTGTACTGTTCGTATAGCGATTGTATTTTTCGGCTTTTTTGTCCCATTTCTGCTGAAGCGTTTTCATAGAGGTAGTTTTTCGAATTCATTATAGAGAAGGTCGGTGACCAAAAAAGTATCTTTGAGTGATTCTCCTATGTCCAGGAGAAGCTTGATCGTCTCAGAAGCTTGGATGGAGGCAGCCAGTGTAACGGTGAAGGCAGGGTTGCCACTGACCAGTTCTGCACCTCTTTCTCCATTAGGGTAGAGCTGTTCAAGTGTACTGTCGGTCGTGAACTGCCCCTGCATCCCCGCGATGGCACCGTGTACAAAATGTATCCCCAGCTCCTGGCAGGACTTGGCAAGATCCAGCTTAGTCTGTGGGTTGTCGACTGCATCAATGACGACTGAGGCTTCTTCAAGTCTCTGCTTCTCTTTGAGAGGATCAAATTTCTGCACAAAACTCTGAATTTCTATGGAGGGATTGATTCGCTCCAATGCCTCTTTGACCACGAGTGCTTTCTCTCTGCCCAGATCGGTAAGGGTGGAGAAGTTTTGTCGGTTGAGATTGTGCTCTTCAAAGGTATCAAAATCATACAGAGAGAGCCTGCCTATACCGATGCGTGTGAGTATCTCTGCGATATGTCCACCCAAGCCCCCACAGCCCACAATGAGTACATGGGAGTCAAAAAGTATCTTCTGTTGGGCAGAAGAGATGGTAGATTGGTTTCTCAGATAACGGAGTGGTATGATGCCCATCTCCAGGGCAACGCTCTCTACCTCTCGGTAGCTCAGTCCAAACTGCTCTGTGGCATGGCGGTGATCATCTAGTGAGAGGGTGGCATCAAGAAGTGCGCATTGGCGTAAAAAGGACTCCAACTCCATCTAGGATGTTTCTCCCGCTTTCTTAATACCCAGTATCAGCCTATAAGAGCCAGGTGTACCGGGAGGAAGCAGGGCGACCCTGTCTCCTTCATGGAGCACTGTATTTTTGGGAAGTACGGTGCCATTAACAAATACTGCCTCTACATATTTTTCTTCCAAACCAAGGCTGTCTATGAGATCCTGCGCACTCATACCCTCGTCAATCTCTCTTTCGACATTGACACAGGGAATACCTAGCTCTTTGAGTCTGTTGCGTGCAAAAGAAAAGGCATTCATTGTAATTTTCATTATTTGCTCCTTGTCTTCATGAGGTTCTCTCTATCCGCCCCCTACTTTGGGAAATAGGGAGAGTATGTCTCCATCTTCCAGGATATGTGATTCCTGAAAGTGGCGACCATTGACCATGATAACACCGATGGGGAATCGTTCTATAGGAATCCCCGTTTCTATGATCACCCCCTCGACGGCCGTTCCCTTGGGGTAGACACGCTTTTCTAGTTTGAAGTGGTCTGCTCTATACTGGGCGAACAGTTTGACGGTGATCTCTATCATGCCCGCTTCCTAAAAGTCCCAGAAAGCATCGATCTCTTCATTGGTAAAGTCCCAGATAGCATTATGTGGAGGTAGTGCTTCATACTTCATAAATTCAGGGATTCTGTCGTCCGCGGCGGTAAGACCTGCTTTGAGATTGAATTCGTGCTCCGTCTTGAGAATGCGTGCACCCAGACTGGTGACATCATCTGCAGTGAGGTTGATACCAAATCTGGCATTAATCATATCGATGAGTGCCGGCAAACAGGCAGGATCATCCAGTGCTGGGAAGGCGACAAAAATACACATACCAGTACTGTCAATCGCTGCTGAGGCGATCTGTAGATTCCTAGAGAGTGCTACCTGCCCCTCTTTTTTCAGTGGATCGATATAGCCGCCTGAGTTGAGGATATTGGTGGCCACTGCGTAGCCTGCCGTATGGTCTGCCCCCATAGGTGTAGTGGCATAGGTGATACCCTGACCCTTGATCGCTCTTGGCTCATAGGCAGGGATGGACTGATTTTTGACCACAGGCACTCTGACAAGACCATAGAGCTTACCTACATTGCCGGCACCAGACCCAATGATCCTGCCTACTGGTGTACCGTTGGGGACATCTTCTGAAAGGATTTTGTAGACAGTCTCTCCATCACCAAACTCCAGCAGTCCACCCTCTGCAGCGACACCAAAGGTAACGCCTGTTTCGATGGCATCCACACCGATATCATCCATGAGATTGTCTATCTTGGCAATAAGATCTAGGTCATTGATACCGAAGTTGGCACCAAAAGCCCAGATCATCTCATATTCAAACCCAGATGCCAGATAGTTGCCCTCTTCATCATTATAGGTCTGAGAACACTGGATCACACAGCCGGCATGACAGCCATGCGTAGTGCTTCCACCTCGTTCTTTAATATTTTCTGCCATATGTTCACCACAGATCTCCTCGGCATTTTCAGAGTTTCCTGACCTGAAGTTTAGGCTTGGAAGTCCGCCTGCTTCATTGATGATATTGACCAGTACATTGGTACCAAAAGCCGGCAGACCTTCACCGCTGATCGGGTTGTCTTGTAGTGCCTTGGTAAAGATTTTATTGGCCGCCTTGAACTTCTCTGGATCTGCCAAATGGGTCTCTTTGTACTTTTCTGCATCCACGGTAATGACTTTGATCTTCTTTGATCCCATGACCGCACCCATACCACCACGGCCGTGACTTCGTAGTTTGCCCTTGGGGTCTTTGACGGAGATATTGGAGATCAGCATTCTCTGTTCACCTGGTGTACCAATGGTCATGACGGCTACCTTTTTGTCATAGCGCTCCAGCATGGCGTCAAGTACTTCAAAGTTTTCTTTGCCTACCAGCTCCGGGCAGGCTTCGATCGTGACATGCTCTTTGGTGACATGCAGATGATAGAAGGTGCTGTCATCTTCGGGGATATCCTCGATGATTAGCGCTTTTACTCCAAGCTTTGCAAAGATACCGGCACTGGTACCTCCAACATTACTCTCTTTGATACCGCCCGTCAGTGGGCTTTTGGCTCCTAGAGAATTTCTGCCTGAGTTGGCAGCGATAGTGCCGGAGAGAAGTCCCGGTGCAAAGACCATTTTGTTATTGGGGCCGAGTGGGTGACATTCGGGATCGACCTCTGCGGCCACGATAGTAGAGGTCAGTCCTCTACCTCCCAGACCCATCCACTCCTCTGGAACTTCTTCGATCTTGTAGCTTAGATCTTTCATATTCACGCGATAAATTTTGTCTGACATTTCCTTCTCCTTTTATTGATTATGAGGGTATTATACTGTAAAATTATAACAAAAAGATGGCAAAATAGTTTCGTTTTATGCTATTTCGTAACATTTGGGAAAATTAGATACAATCTTTCCAAAATATACAAAAACAACACCTCAGGGAGACGATGTGAAAACACTGGATCTATATACATTTGATGACGCACTTGAAAAAGCACTGAAAAGTGTGAATAATGTACAAAGCACTGAGATTGTACTGCTTGAATCTGCACTGGATCGTATCCTTGCTGCAGATGTAATCTGCCGGAAAAATCTTCCTTCATTTGATAATTCTGCGATGGACGGATTTGCTTTCAAGCAGGTGGATGTAGGCAATACTCTCAAGATCGTAGCAACGATTTTTGCCGGTGAGTCCCCTGATCCGATATTGAGCTCAGGAGAGTGCTACAAGATCATGACGGGTGCACCGGTGCCGCCCGATGCAGACACCATCGTACCTATAGAAGCATGTCAGAAGGTGACAGCCCAGAGCGTGGAGATTCCAGCGGGTATCGCCAAAGGTAGTGCACTGAGGAAAAAGGGAGAAGAGCAGCAGAAGGATGCTGTGCTAATCAAGAGAGGTGAGGTGCTGGATTTTCCCCAGATAGCTATGCTCTCTGCGCAGGGGATTGTCGCAGTCGAGGTGTGTCGAAAGATCAGTATCGCTGTTCTCTCAACAGGTAATGAGATTCGAGAGCCATGGGAAGAGGCAAGTGAGGATGAGATCTACAATGCCAATGCTTTTGGTATCACAGCATTGCTCAAAAAGCATGGATTTGACCCTACCTATGTCGGAGCGATCCCTGATGATCTAGAAGAGAGTGCTAGCTTTATCCAGCGGCTCCAATGCTATGATGCTGTGATTACCACGGGTGGGATCAGTATGGGGGATGCGGACTTTCTGGAGGAGGCGTTTGTTGCCAATGGTCTAGAGGTGCTTTTCCATGGTGTCAATGTGAAGCCGGGTCGTCCTACGATGATGGGACAGATGGGCGGGACTTTTGTCATGGCGATGCCAGGCAATCCGATGACCACACTGCTCAATATCTTTCTGCTTTGTATCCCTGTACTACGAAAGCTTCAAGGTGCTAATGTAGTGAAGCATCCTGTAATACAGGCTACGATTTCTCAGTCTCTCAAGCTCAGACCCAACCGTACCAATCTGGTACTGGGCAGCCAGAAGCAGGGGGTCTTTCATGTCACCAGAGACAACAAGATAGGCTCTGGTATGCTCACCCCACTGATGGAGAGCAACGCTGTAGCGATTTTTAGAGAGGGTGCAGCGGAGGTGCCAGAGGGTACATCAGTAGAAGTTATTCTTTTCTAAAACTTCTTAGGATAGAGAAGATAATGAGTAGCTCCACAGTCAGAAGAAGGTAGTGCAGGTCATAGACCTTCTCCTGGTTTTTGATGATATCTTTGTGTTCAAGTGCCTTATAAAAGAGGTAGGAGCCTCCCATACCCACAAGGTAGCCAAGCTGTTTGGTGGTATCAATAGCAGTGAGCAGAGTATCATTTTTGGCAATTAGCGTCTCTGCCCTGACGAGATAGGAGCCAAATACAAAAGTAAGCTGATAGCCCAGATAGACCAGTAGAGCGGTTTGGTAGCTATAGGGAAAGAGTAAAAAATACCCCACAACCACAAGCAGTATCACCTCTACACCCAAAGAGATTCTATAAAACCATTCAATCGTCAGTATCCTGTGATAGAGCCTGGCAATCATGAGCATACCTACTGCCAAAGCAATACCCCCCAGAGAGTAAAGAGAGGGCTTCAGTGGTGCGTAGATGGTAAAGATAGCTCCGACACTCAAACCTAAAAAGAGAGAGTTGAGAAATTTGTAGCGGAGATACCAGGCAGGGTTGAGAGTTAGCATTTTTGCCCTTTACCTAAAACTTGTATTCCATTGTAGCATAAATGCTGCGTCCCTCTGTACTGTAGCCTTTGACTGTCTCGTAGGATTTGTCAAAGATATTTTTGGCTGTCACGCTGAGGTTCAAATGATCATTGAAACTGGTATTATAGGTCAGATCCACAGTAGTATAGCTCTTGAGTGTCACATCGGATGCCGGATAGGTACTGTAGTCCAAGTCTCTTCTTTTGCCTACATAGTTGGCAATGATGCCGATATGAGACGCTTCGTCGAAATAGTAGTCCAGAGAGAGAGTGGCACTGTTTTTGGGTATGCGCAGTGCATCTTTGCCGCTGTCATCCTGAAAATCAAACATATGGGTCATACTGCTGCCGAGGATCAAGCCACTGTCGCCAAAAGCATATTCGCTGCTGAGCTCCACACCCGTAGTCGTGACACCGTCGCCGCTGTTGAAATAATTTGTTGTGAATGTAGCAGGGTCATAACTGGCACTGATCTTATCTTGGATCTTGTTGCTAAAATAGGTGACAGTGATATATTTTTTATAGCCTATCGAGAGTTCATAGCCCTTGATACTTTCAGGTTTGAGTAGGGCAGAAGCATTGCTAAACTGATAGAGGCTTGGCGCCTTGTATCCTGTATAGAAGTTTGCTGCGGTATGTAGCCCTTCTATGGTGTTGCATATCCTTTTGACGCCGAAACGATAGGTTGCTTTGTTGTCAAACTGGTCAAATTTGTCATATCTTAGGACAGCGTTGAAGGTGGTGTCTGCACCCAGGAGCGCTTCTATTGTATGTGCGTAGGTTGCAAAAATAGCACTGTTTTTGAATTGGGCACTGCTGGGCCCAAATCCACTGTCGGTGCGTGCTTCATTTTTGCTGTGTTCTGCACCTATGGTCAGGCTATTTGTGTCGCTAAAGCGATAACCTGCGGTTACGGTGTATTGTGTGCTCTCTCCCGTTGTATCATAAGTCCATGGTCCCCAGGCACCAGTACCGATGAGACCTCTGTCGATTTTGCGATGTGCCACTTTGGCATCTATGGAGAGTGCCTCCTTTTGGTAGTGATAGCCAAT
>JALWVW010000034.1 GCA_027079365.1 Campylobacteraceae bacterium
ATATTTCTCTCTACCTTCCCTCTCTATATTTTTGGATGCAACACTTCTGCAATATAATCCCACTATAATCTTAGTATGGAAAGTCTATAAAAGAGGAGGAATATGTCATGTATGCCAGATTTCGTTTGATGCTGTTGGCAGTTGGCATGGTGAGTGTTTCCATAGCAGGAGGGTATTACCGATGTTATGAGTATCATGCCAGTGATTTTGTGATGAAACCGCCATTACCTTATAAGAGGATGTTTATAGCGGCGCCCAATGTGTGGCCGAAGCAGGAGCAGCGTCCTCTGGTCATGTTTTTTACGGATGCAAGTGGCCGTCATGAAAAGATGTCACAGTATCTGGAATGCAAGTGGAATAGCAGAAAAGAAAGATATCGCTGTGGCGGAGAATGTGATGCCGGAGAAGTGATGATGGGAAAAGATATGTCACTGAATTTTGATACAGACTACAAGCTTCAGGTGGATATTCCTGTGTCCATCAGTCAGGAAGAGGATCGATCCGAGCTGGATCTGAAAGCAGGAACAGCTGTAGCAAAAGCAGTATCTGTCGTCTGCCCACTCTATGTGGAACAGCTGTTTGATCCTGTCCGTGACGGAGAGTACAAGGATGGCCCGCTTTTGCATGTATGCTATGTGCAGAAAGTACGCCGTGCCCAGACTGTATCCTATGGCGGCTGCATGATGAGTATGAAGCCATGTGCTGTGGTGGGGAAGCAGCATTTTGGCACTTACCCCAATGAGGATGATACCTATGCCGCATTTTTGAGGTGTGTGGATTCCAAGCCACGCAAGTGAAGAGGTAAGCAGTATATCTTAGACTGAAAGGATTTTTATGAAAAAGATATGGTATACAGTGTCTATACTCTTTTTGGGTATGGCTCTGTCTCTCCCCTCTATCTCGTATGGAGCAAAAGCAGGGCTTTCTGCACTTTTTGGTATGTCGGGTACAGACTCAGTACACACACAAGACAGCACGACCAATACAGCCTTGCGGTTGGATTTTGGCACTTCTCGTGTAGATCCCAGCCGGGAGTGGACACTCATGGTATATATGGATGGGGACAATGATCTGGAGAAGTTTGCGATCGAAGACCTTAATGAGATGGAGTTGGGGATAGGTGAGTCGGTCGAAGTGCTCGTACTGGTAGACCGTGCAGAGAAATATGACAGTTCCAATGGTGACTGGAAGGATACGCGTGTCTACCGTATACAAAAAGACAATGACAGGAAGCAGATACACTCCCAGATCCTTGCCCGACCTGGAGAGCTAAATCTCGGTGACGGGAAGGTACTGCAGGAGTTTATCCGCGCTTCACTGCATACTTTCCCTGCCAAGCATTATGGGCTGATCATGTGGGATCATGGAGGGGGATGGACAGCCCATGCCATAGATAAAAATGCCCCCGGTACCCCAAGGGGAGAAGACCACTTAACACTTCCCGAACTCTCCCAATCAATAGAGGGCGCACTGCATGAGTCAGGCGTCAAACGTTTGGACATGATAGGTTTTGATATGTGCCTGATGGCGCAGCTTGAGACAGCAACGCAGCTGCAGGGGCTGGGTACGGTAATGGTGGCTTCAGAAGCGGTTGAGCCGGATCAGGGATGGCCTTATGATCAGATTTTACCTGAATTCTCAAAAGCCACACGTGGGACACGGAGGCTTGCATCAACAATTGTCCATCAGTATGCAGCATTCTACAAAACAGTGGGAAGACCCTATACCATGTCTGCCCATGATCTTGACCTGGTCGGAGCAGTGCTTGATCGACTCAATGCACTGGTAGATCATATCGATGTGCATATGGATCAGCTTTGGACATTGATCTCTAGGACACTTTTCTATGCGGAGGCCTATACGGATCGCACCAAAGAGACGAAACAGAGACAACAGGCATTGGCAAGTATGGATCTCCTAGATGCTTTGAGGCGTATTCATTTCAATGCACCCGAAAAATATCGGGCACAGAAGGCTTATGATGCACTGATAGCGACGATGGACCGTTTTGTGCTGGCGGAAGAGACCAGTGCGATGCGGACACGGAGCACTGGTCTTTCGATCTATGCCCCTACAAACCAGATCAATTTTAATGATGCCTATCTCAAGACGCGCTTTGCCAAAGAGAGTCATTGGCTGAAGTTGCTGCAGAACCTGTACACTCACCAGAAAAATCAGGCAAAACCTGTTATCAGTGAGATGAAATTGGTCGATTATACCAATGGACAGATGCGGGAGGTTTCTTCTGCCTCTCCTTTGAGTACACAGGGTGTGCTCTATACGCTGGATGGGACAAATATATTGTGGCTCAATGGTATCACAGGGTTCAGATCCAAGGATGGGAAAAAAGTGTTTGTTTCCAGTCGCAGCACGGCACTGGATGCCAATATCAAGCAAAGAAGCCGAAGAAAATCAGCAGGAGACAAAAACTATATGCTGCCCTACTACCGGGATGGCAGCAATCAGCGTATCATTCAGTACAGTGGACACCACTATGAGGTTGTAAGTGGACGAAAATCATACG
>JALWVW010000035.1 GCA_027079365.1 Campylobacteraceae bacterium
TGCAGCATCACTGCCCCATTCCTCTCCATAGATATTGGTCACCCAGTCGTAAATATCGTTGCCTGAGCCTGCTTTGAGGAAGGTGTCCGCCAGAGCATCGACCATATCCTGTGTGACACATGTCACTTTTTCACATCCTGCGCCAAAGCTGTCATTGGAAACCCAGATATTGAGTGTCTTGTCTCCAAATGCCGTAGAGACTGTGACCACTTTTTTGGCTGTAGCAGCTGTTTTGTTGCTGGTGCTATCAGCATCAAGATAGAAATCTTTTCTATTTCCAGATACATCTTTGTTCTGTCTGGTTGCTGCTGGGAGTAGCTTGCCTTTTCTGTTGTCTGCTCTTTTGTGCAGGTCTCTGTTGAAGTTTGTGATATAGGCAGGAGCATGGAAGATTTTGGAGCGGGTAGAGATGATAGCTCCAGAGAGTGTTTTTCTGTTTTTCTTGACAGAGACTACTTTGGCATTGTGTGTAATGCTTGGATCTGAGTCTTCGTATTCATCTGAATTTGTCAAAAGAATATAGAGGCTTTTTGGTGTAGAGCCAAGCTTAATTGTTTTTTGCAGAGTGCCGCCTTTTCCTAGACTCTCTACCTGATAATCTTCTGTGATGAGAATGGTATTGGGGTCAGCGGCTACCTCTATAGCGATAGTTGCTTTAGTGGAATCATCTATTCCGTCAGATGCTTTAAAGCCAAAGCTGTCATCCCCTATATAGCCATTAGCTGGAGTATAGGTAAGGTTTGGTGGAGTACCACTTAGTACACCATGAGAAGGGGAGGATGTGAGGGTGTAGCTAAGGCTATTACCATCAATATCCGATGCATGCAGGATAATTCGTTTGGCTGTTTCGTAAACTGCAGATATCTGTGCACTGACTGCGATTGGCTTATTGTTGCTTTTTGAGGCATCATCTGGGGCGCCATCGATGGCATTGATCACACCATCATTATCGTTGTCCTCTATCCAATCTTCAATATGACTGCTCCCTGTATCTCTAATATAGGTATTGATTGCATTGATATTGTTATTGTCTGCCACCTCTATGCCTGCACTATGATAGTCTTCAACATTAGGTTTTTTGCTGGATTCTCCTGTCGCATAGGCAGCTATTTTGGTGATGGCCGTATCTTTTGCTGGAATAGTAGGGGCTCCACCACCACCTCCACAGCCAACAAGCAGTGTTGAGAGTATCGCAAGTATCATATATGTCAATGGTTGTCTCACAAAAATCCTTTTCGGTAAAATAGTATTGATCAATAGGCTGACTATAATCAATAATTGTGAATGAATAAGAGATTATATCGGAATAAATGTAAGAAATGTCAAATTAAATGGAGGGAAAAGTGCTGCAGGCAAAAAGTATGCCTGCAGTTGGGAGGGTTTATCGAATAATTTCGAAAGGATTCTCTACAACCTTTTTTCTGTCTACGACATAAGGGATCAGAGCGGTCTGTCTTGCTCTTTTGATCGCTACAGTGACGAGCTCTTGGTGACGTTTGCAGTTGCCTGTCAGTCTTCTAGGCATGATCTTGAATCTCTCGCTCAGGCTGAACTTGAGTGAGTTGAGATCTTTGTAGTCGATAAACTCAACTTTCTGCTCACAGTATTTACAATATCTTTTTTTAAATTTTCTTCTTTCGGCCATTATTTACTCCTAAAATGGTATTTCATCTTCATCGATGTCTATTTCCGGGACCTGATGGGTAGGTGCAGGTGTGCTTTGGGGTGCAGGTGCTTGGCTCTGTGCAGGGGCTTGGTTGTAGCTGTTATTCGCTTGACCTCCACCATATCCTCCACCTTGCTGACCGGTATTGTCACCTTTGCTGTCGAGCATTTTCATCGTCTCTACAGTGACTGAATGCTTGCTTCGCTTGCTGCCATCCTGGGCGGTCCATTGCTCTAGTACGAGACGACCATCTATCAACACTTTGCTTCCCTTGTGGAGGTATTGGTTGGCGATCTCTGCTACACGGCCAAAGAAAGTAAGGTCGATAAACATCACTTCTTCTTTCTGTTCGCCGGTCTGGGACTTCCATTTGTGGCTGGTTGCGATACCGACTTTTCCGATAGCCGCACCTCCCTGTGTGTATCTTACCTCTACATCTCTGGTGAGGTTTCCTACCAATACTACTTTGTTATACATGGGTTACTCCTGTTGTATAGTGTGGGCTTACGCCTCTTTGGTCTCCGGTGTCTCTTCTGCTGCTGCTTCTACTGCCGGAGTCTCTGTTGCTGAAACCTCTACTGCAGGAGCTTCTTCTTTAGCAGGTGCTGGGGCAGTTTTTTTGGCTGCCGCTTCGGCCATTTTACCAAACTGTGCAATCTCTTTTTTGTTGGTGTATTTGACTGTCATAAACTTCAGAACCTCTTCATTGATCCTCAGTAGTCTCTCGATCTCAGCGATAGCAGTACCTGGTGCCTGAAAATAGACTACGGTGTAGTACCCTCTCTCATTTTTTTCTACCGGATAAGCGAGCTTTCTCATGCCCATGTCATC
>JALWVW010000036.1 GCA_027079365.1 Campylobacteraceae bacterium
TACAGCATCACGAAAAAGACCAGCAGCATCACAACCATTAACGATAGGTTAATATCTAGCATCTACTCTCCTCTCAAAAATTTAAAGCAATACTATCAAATAGGGTGTTAAATGTGGGTTAAAATGCTATTTTGACTCAAGAAAACTTATAAATTGTATTAGGGCTTCTTCATTTGGTAACACTATCTCAATTTTGTCCCGTTTGATACTGTGTTTAAAGGGAAGTTTGTCGCGAATACTCTTTTTGGCATCCGGAGAAATACTAAAACCCGATACCAGGCTCTTGGAGCCCTCAGGACTCCGCTTTCTCTGCTTTGTCAGCCTTTCCGCCTCCCTGACACTCAATTTCTGTCCAACAATCGTATCCACAATAATTTTCTGCTTGGTGGCATCCAATCCCACAAGTACTTTGGCATGCCCTTGTGTGATCCTCTGATCGATCAAGGCCTCCTGAGCATACTCACCCAGAGAGAGTAGGCGCATCGTATTGGTGATCTGTGATCTGCTTTTATGGACGATTTTTGCCAATGCCTCATGCGTGATTTTGTGCACATTGATCAACTCCTGATAGGAATGAGAAAGCTCAATAGGGTTAAGATTTTCCCTTTGGATATTTTCTATTAGCGCCAGTTCGCGCATTTTAATCTCATCAAGATCGACGGTAGCCACAATGGCTTTAATGGTTTTTACCTTTGCCAGCTTGTGTGCACGAAGCCGTCGCTCACCTGCTACCAATATATAGCGCCCATCTGCCGGCACCACCACTACAGGTTGAAGCAGGCCATGTTCACGGATAGAGTCGCTAAGCTCTTGCAATTTTTGCTGATCAAAGTGTTTTCTGGGCTGATAGGGATTGGGGTCGACCAATGCCACATCCAACTCAGCCACCAATTCCTGTATCTCCGAAGAAGCAATATCTTCCGTAGTCACCATCTCGTTGGCATAGGCTTCGCCCACCTCTTCCAGTATGGCTCCCAGTCCGCGTCCCAGTGCCATACTCTATGTCCTGATAATCGCTGAAGCCAGCGCCTTGTAGGCTACTGAGCCCTTGGAGCCCGAAGCATACTCTGTCACAGGCTTTCCAAAGCTTGGACTCTCTGCCACTTTAACATTACGGGGTACCACGATACACTTTTTTTTGTAGCTAAAAAGCTTGTCTTTAAAATGATGCTCCAAGTCTGCCAACACCTGTTTGGAGAGGTTGTTTTGGTTGGAGTACATCGTGGGTAGAAAGCCTTTTATTTTAAGCTTTGGATTGATAGTTTTGCGTAATAGAGATACTGTATTGAGTAGTTGCGCCAAGCCCTCCAGCGCAAAAAACTCGCACTGTATAGGTATGATCACCGAATCTGAGGCACTAAGTGCATTGATCGTAATAGGCCCCAGTGCCGGAGGGGAATCAATAATGATATAGTCATATTTAGAACGGATACCATCTAGCTTTTTCTTTAAGATCAGTTCTCTATTTTTTTTGCGGGCGTCATGAAACTCTTTCTCTATTCCGACAAGACCAATATTGGAAGGTGCCAGATGCAGTTTTTTGATAGAGGTTTTGAGAATGACATCTTCCAGCTCTTTGGTGCCGATCAGGACATGGTAGATATTGAACTCATAGTCCCCTCTTCTGTATCCCAGATTGGTGGTAGCATTGGACTGGGGATCGGCATCGATAAGCAGTACTTTTTTGCCCCTATCTGCTAATGAGGCAGCAAGATTCACAGCAGTTGTTGTCTTTCCTACACCACCCTTTTGGTTGGCAATACTAATAATTTCGCTCATCGTAAACTATACACCTTTCCCCCGTCAATATCCAAAGAGCCATCTTCACACAATATGGCATTTTTCATCTCTATTTTCCGCCCATTTTGGTGGGTAAAATAGGATTTGCTAAGGTCAAATTCTATCTTGTATTGGCTAAATACTTCCTTCCATTTTGGCTTTTTCTCTACTTCCTCCAAAAAGATATTAAGTAGTATCAAGGGCGAAATATCGGTATCTAGGGAGCTGTAGCGGTTTTGATCTTTTTTCAGATTGACACCGATGCCTACTACCGCAAAACGGGAAATCTTTTTAGTGATCACTCCCCCTACTTTCTCTTCCGCATCATAGAGGTCATTGGGCCACTTCATCCAGACCTCTGCCCCTGTTCGCTGGAGTGCCTTCTTCATCAAAAAAGCAAAATAGATAGAGACAGAAGCTGTCGGAAGATCCTCGGGCAAATGCTCAGACACCATTGCTACAGAAGCAAAAAAATTACCTCTGCCGCCTTCCCAGTGGTTATCCCTGCTTCCTATGCCCTCTGTCTGCTGGTGAGCGAGAACTGCCGTATCTGTACTGATTTCTCCTGATTCTATCATCTCCAACAAATAGGCTTGGGTAGAGCCCAGAGTATCAAATGAGAGAATCTCCAACCTTGAGCCCCCTTCCCACACAGTATGCTTTGGCACTCATCGGCTTTTTTCCTGAAGGCTGAAGTCTTCCTATTTTGAGGCT
>JALWVW010000037.1 GCA_027079365.1 Campylobacteraceae bacterium
GAAATGCCTAAACCCGCCTCCGACAACTTCTGTTCCATCAACGTCGCTACCTGCAACGCAAAAAACTTCAACACAAAATGTCCTCGGATCGCCTCCTCATTCCTGTGATACACAGGACGTACATGCAAGCCACTCTTTAAATCCCGCCACTTCGCCTCTATCCGCCTCAAAAAACTGTACTTCCGAACTACACGCGTCGCCGACCACGACACATCCGTAATCAGCAACGACACACCCGCCCACCGACACAACTCCTCTATGCGACTCTTATCAACCTGAATCTTCTCACCTTTTATCCGAACTATACCCTTCACCGCACGATGTGCCATTCGCGCAACGCGCTCCTTCACACGATGAATATCCAAACCCTCCATGCGCAATTCTCCGTCCTCCCATTTCAAACCCAACTCCTCTAACATCTCCTCCAACTCTCGCAACTGCTTCCGCCTCATCCGATGATCCTTCACCGCTATCAGCCGATAGCCCTCCCCTAACTCTATCTCCTTCAACTCCTTCAACACCTCGCCACTCTTTGCATCCCTGTCCAAAACCTGCCAGCCCTCCTCCTTCAACACCTCTTCCTTCTCTCTGTCCCTCAATGCATTCCTCGGCATGCGCAATATCACCTTCCATCCCTTCCCACGAAGCTCCTCCAAAAACTCCTTGCTATACAAGCCCGCATCCCCTACAAACACCACCTCACGAATGTCTACCTTCTCCTGCAACCGCTCAATAAACTCCCTGATTGCCTTCTTCTCACTGCTATCCCCCTTGAACACATGCATGGCAAGCGGAAAACCCCTCTTGTCTATCACCAGCGCCACCAACACCTGCACATTCTCACGCTTCCCTTCTTTGCTCCAGCCCCGTTCCCTGAACCCATCCGACAACTCACTCTCCCAGTACACCGTCGTAAAGTCCGCCAAGATCAACTCTACCGAAGGCTTCAACAGCCCACCTTCACTCATCTCCTCCAGAGTCAACCAACTGACCGGCGCTAACTTCCTCACAGCCCGGTAAATCTGGTGCAACTGGTTGGGCTTGTAGCCAAACACCTTCTCCTGTCCCCGGTCATAGTACCGTAACTTACTGCATTTCTCCAGAAAACTCATCGTTACGTACCCCACCACAATGTCCTCAATCCGGTATGTGTGCCTCCCTTTTTTGTCCATCTGACGTACACGTTCCAAAGCCCCTGCTTCTTCTAAAAGATTCCTGACCGCTTCAGGCAAACCCCACTGAACAACCTCCTTAATGAACGTTTCTACCAGATTGACAACCTTGAACCGGTTGGTTCGGGCGGCAAACCACAGGAGCATTCGGTCAAACCAGCCTAATTGTTCTAGGTCGTCTTTGTTTTTGCGCCACAGGACACGGCGCCGGGGATACTTCTTGCCTTTTTCCCGGTAAGATTCCACGAACTCTACGTAAGTGGCTTTTATGTAGTGTGTTCCGTCTTTCCTGTATCCGGTTACTGTGTTTTCAATGAAGCTTGCCATGACTGACTGATTTGTGAATTGAAACAAGTTTCATTCATCTTTAGTTCCCGGAAAGGCAAACTTTGTTGTATATACAGAAAACACAGGTGGCAAAACCCCACTTTTGTCCAATTTGCCTACTCCCCTTACAATGCAGGAAAAAGTAAGGATTCGCCAAAGAAAAGTCACTCACACTCGCTAGGCATCTGACCGGTCAGAACAGCGGGAAGTGTCAAACTCGGGATAATAATCGTAACGCAAACTATCCAGCAAATTGCCTGAACCATCGTAACGAACAAGACTCAAAATGTTCCCAACAAGATCATATCGGTACAGGGTTGAATACCGGTTCATCAGCACCGCATTCCATTGATTGCCATCAAATCCCGCCAGCGTCCTCGAACCCGTCAACCTCCCCATCTGATCATACCGAAAAGAATAGGCTGTGTGTAAGGTATCCAACCACAGCGACCACGAACTAATCGTAGGGTTTAAACAAATGCTGTACTCCTGAATTAATCGGTGCCTCCAAAGAAGGCACCGAAAACTTAATGGGCTTGTAGTCATTCGGATAATACCTCAAAACCAATGAGAAAACATCACGCGCATAGTAAGAAGTATCATTTCCCACTACAAACCCATCTCTCCCAGGATCATGCCCCAAAACCTCCGCATTTATCGCCTTCAGCCAACCATCAAACGTGTACGCATAATCCAGTCCCTGCAAAAACAAATCCAGCGGACGTATCTCTCGCCTCCGCAACTTCCCATCCGGATAATACCACAACCGGCTTTCAAGCACCCAGTGAACACTATCCCCACTCGTCCATACCTCCTTCAAATTCCCCAAAGCATCGTAAACAAACCGATGAATGAACCGATCCCTCTTCCCTGAATTGTAAACCATGGCTCTTACCTTCCCCGTCACTACATCATAAACGTACGAAACCTCAAAAAATGATATGCAAAGTTCTTGCCTACCGACACCGCAGACATCTCCTTTTTACTCTTA
>JALWVW010000038.1 GCA_027079365.1 Campylobacteraceae bacterium
ATAGCTGAGATCCAAAGCCTCCTCTCCATGCTTGGCCCAGTCGATACGGTAGTGTTGCTGACCCAGATATTTGATGAGGGATTTGGCGAGCAGGGGATCATCTTCGAGAAGCAGGAGTCTCTGTATGTCCAAGGAGTCAGTACTAGCGCCCACCATGTCCGCCTCCACCGCCTCCATGACCGCCACCACCACCATGTCCACCTCCACCGCCATGTCCGCCTCCACCGCCTCCATGATCGCCACCACCACCTTGGGCACCACTGCTGTAGCCATTGTTGTGCCCCTGTACATCTCCTCTGCTGCTAAGAGATCCGAATATTTCAGAGGCTCGGTTTTGGCTTCTTGAGGAGTTCCTCTGGAGTACCTGTTTGAGTTGGCGCATGACGGTGTGCCTCTTTGTTTTTTTGATCCCTTTGAGTTTCTGCTTAAGAAGAGAAAGTGCTTTTTTTCTTTCTGGGGGACTGCTGTGTTTGATTTTTTCTATGATGCTTTCGACAGAAGGGAGTGTATCTATATGGTGGGCAGCACTATACCCGAAGGTGCCTAGGACAGATAGAAGAAAAAGAGCAAAAATAATATTTTTCATGGAATACCTTTACAGTCTTTGATAATGCAACATAGTAGCACTGTTGGCAATTTTTTTTCAGAAATCCCCTTTAGTATAATCCTGCTTTGTTACCCGTGTGTTACCAGTGCGCCTATTATATCATATAGTACTGTCGATATTTTCTTCTCTTGAGGTCTGATCTAGTGTAACTCTATGACTTTTTCCCTATTCTCAAAAAGTATCTGTACCATTTCCTGAAATCTATCAGGGAATGTCTCTTTGTCTTTCTCTGTCGCATCCGGGCCAATCGCGCTCATTAGTATCTGCATGGGATTAACGACAGTTTGAGGGAGATAGTTTATGCCTACACTGGCGTTGGTATCGAGTCGTGTGAGTCTCACATCGGTATGAATGTCGGCTTCGAAGAAAAGCAGATCCCGACGGTTGAATTCACCGGTAGGTATCCCCCCAAAGCCATAATCTGAAGTCGCACCGGTAATCGCAGAGAGAACCGAAGCAACGACGCCAGCATTGTCTTCTCTGGGAGCTTTTCTAAGCTCTACTCTGATCTTGCCTCTCTGTGGAAGTTCTCCTTGGTAGAGCGCCTTCAACCCCTCCTGTGCGACCAGGAATGCACCGGCAACTGTACCGCAGCTATGCCCGGATACTTTTACAATGTCGATATAGGAAAACGCGATAATACCATCTTCGTTGACGCCTAAAAATTTTGCAAGTTCATCTTCAACCGTTATTTTCTCTATAGTATCGAAAAATGCTCTGTATGTCACAATATACTCCTTTTTGTTGTTGTGGGCTTTTTGCTATTGGTAGTGAACAACTACTTTTTCTACAAAAGGCATCTCTTGTTTGATTTTTTCCTCTATATTGTGGGCAATGCGATGTGCTTCACTTAGCGAATCGGTAACCAGATTGAGATCCAGCTGCACAAATTTGAAACTACCCGCATTTCGTCCGGCAATCGCATTGATTCTCTCTACTGTCTCTTCTTCCTTTAGTATGTCCTGAATCTTGACAATACTTTCATGATCCAAAGAGGCGTCTAGTAGCACCTTAATGGATTCTTTAAGAATCTCAAAACCGCTGTGGAAGATGAAGTAGACGACGATAACAACCGCAATCTTCTCAATCAGAGGATATCCAAAGTACTGCCCTAGAACCCCGACAAGCACAACCAGAGCCGTGTAAAAATCTGTTTTGATATGTTCGGCATCTGCCATAAGGCTTGGGGAGTTTAGGGCGATTGCTTTTTGTTTTTCCCAGCGAGAGTAGAGGTAGGTGATCAGGACGGTAAGCCCTATGACAATCAATGCGGTAGTAAGACTGCTGATAGGGGTCGATTCACCAAAAAGCACATCTTTGGCGATCTCATAGCCTGCAAAAAAGATAGCAAAGGCACTGATAAGTGCGACCAGATTCTCTACTTTGTAGAGACCATGAGGAAAAAGTTCGGATTTTTTATTGGAGATAATGATACCGATATAGACGCTGGCCGAAGCAGCAAGATCAGAGAGTGAATGTACTCCGTCTGCGGTCAATGCTGCACTACCGGAAAAGAGACCGCCAGAAATCTTAATAATAGAAAGAACTAAATTTACACCTATGGAATAGAGCGAAATCTTTTTTTTCTCTGCAAAGTTTAGAGTTCGTGTACTAGTATCATGCATGGGGATTCCTTAGCTAATAATTTCAAGATACTAAATGGTATCAAAAAAAGACAAATAATCTTCAGCATAGTACCTAGGGAGATACCACTTTTGATGATTGTCTAACGATTCTTCATATTGTTTTCTCAGTATCAATGTGATTTTTTCTCTTTTGGTTTGATTTTTTGCTTAAGCTTTTCTGCATCATCCAAAGATATCTCTCTGGCGAGTGAAACGAAATCAGCCTGACATTTGATCAGTGCCTCTT
>JALWVW010000039.1 GCA_027079365.1 Campylobacteraceae bacterium
GGAGGCAGTATCCGGGATGATGAAGTGATCGAAGCAGCCGATGCGCATGGCATTGCACTCTATTTTACAGGGAAACGGCACTTTTTACACTAAACTTGATTGACATTGACTCAAGGTTTATGCTATAATTCTCTCAACTATTTTTAAGTAATGATGTAGGGAGCGAGAAAATGTCAAAAAGTTTATATGAGACACTGGGTATCGATGAAAGTGCCAGTGCAGATGAGATCAAGAAAGCCTATAGAAAGTTAGCCAGAAAATACCATCCTGATATCAACAAAGATCCTGAAGCCCAAGATAAGTTCAAAGAGATCAATGCAGCCTATGAGGTGCTGAGTGATACGGAGAAAAAATCTCAATATGACCAGTTTGGTGACCAGATGTTCGGGGGACAGAATTTTCATGATTTCGCGCGGGGGCAGGGTACCAATGTGGACCTGGATGAGATACTTAGACAAATGTTTGGTGGCGGTGGAGGAGGATTTAGCTCCTCTGGAGGCTTTGGAGGATTTGGTGGCAGCAGGAGCGGTGGCTTTGGCATGCCGGATCTTGATGTGCAGTCTCGTATCACCGTACCCTTTGATACTTCGGTATTGGGCGGCAAGCACCAGGTCATCACAGGTGATGGGGAGAAGTTTGATATCAAGATCCCCGCCGGTATCAAAACAGGAGAGACGCTCAGGGTCAGGGGCAAAGGCAAGAGCTATCAAGGGCAGAGGGGTGACCTGCTGATTCAGATAGAGGTGGCACCCTCTTCGGAGTATGAACGCAAAGGCGATGACCTCTACAAGGCGATTGATGTGCCATTGAAGCTGGCACTCTTCGGTGGTAAAGTCACTGTCCATACCCCCCATAAAGAGGTGACACTCAAAATACCAAAAAATACCAAAAATGGACAAAAATTCCGTCTCAAAGAGAAGGGATTTAGAAATAGAAAAAGTGGGCAAACCGGCAATATGTATCTGGTGGCCAATGTGGTACTTCCAGACAGTGACGCTCTGCCGGAAGATCTCAAAAAACTGTGTGAAACAAAGTTGCCAGCGTAGGAGGTACCCGATGCAAGGATATTATGAACCGGTCTATTTGATCTCTGTGGTGGCAAATATGCTCAGTATCCATCCCCAGACTCTGCGACAGTATGAACGGGAGGGTTTGGTAAAGCCCTCCCGTACACAGGGGAGTATGCGTCTCTATTCTCAGTGTGATATCGATCGCATGAAGATGATCCTTCGTCTCACCAGAGACATGGGGGTCAATCTGGCAGGTGTGGATGTGGTGTTGCGCCTCAAGGAGCAGATGGATGTCATGGAACAGGAGATTGAACAGCTCAAAAATGAACTCTATTCTGTGAACCGGCATGGTGCAGTACCCATGGAGAAGGCCATCGTCAAAAAGAGCCATTATGATATTGTTATCTTCGAAGAGTAGTCTGTGAACTGGCAGATACTTTTGTCTGTAGGCGTCGGTGGATTTTTTGGTGCAGTGAGCCGATTTATACTTTCTGGATGGGTACAGCGTATCACGGGAAGCTCTTTTCCTTATGGTACTCTAGCAGTCAATGTACTGGGCAGTTTTCTTATCGGTTTCCTTCTGCTCTATTTTGAGCAAAGCGTAGCTCCCCAGCAAAAAGCATTGATCATGACAGGTTTTCTCGGTGCATTGACTACCTTTTCCACCTTTTCACTGGAGACAGTCTTGATGCTCCAGCAAAATCTCTACCTCAAGGCTTTCTCCAATATCTCCTTTAATGTCTTACTCTGTGTGGCGGCCACCATATTGGGTATGATACTTTTCCGCAAAATCTATGGGATATAGTGGAGAAAATCAAGAAGTTGTAAGGTTGAATTTATCAAGGATAAAAGTGGAATTATGGTAGAATATGCCCTTATGAAGACAGTAATGAGTTAACTGGTCGTGCTCTCCCTCCTACACCCGAATCTATAGATACAAAATTTAAAGTAAGGATTGTTTATGTCTCAGCCAAGCATACTCGTTACCGGCGGAGCCGGTTACATCGGATCACACACGGTGGTACAACTAATTGAGCACGGCTTTGCTCCAGTCATTTTTGATAATTTCTCCAACTCTAGTCTAGGGAGTATTCGCAGGGTAGAGCAGATCACAGGGCAGATCATTCCTGTGGTTGAGGGAGATATCCGATCCTTAGAGGATCTGCACCAGGTCTTTAAGGCGTATCCGATAGAGAGTGTGATTCATTTTGCTGGTCTCAAGGCCGTGGGCGAATCGGTCGCCCAGCCACTACGCTACTATGACAACAATGTCTATGGTACCCTCCAGTTACTCGAGGTCATGAAAGAGTATGGTTGCAAGCAAATTGTTTTTAGCTCTTCAGCCACAGTGTATGGTGATCCAGCTACTGTGCCGATCACAGAAGACTTTCCTCTTTCGGCGACCAATCCGTACGGGCGAAGCAAGCTGATGATCGAAAATATCCTACGCGACCTGTATGT
>JALWVW010000040.1 GCA_027079365.1 Campylobacteraceae bacterium
GGGGTCTGGCGTTGAATGATAATGCCCTGAAAAATCCAGGAGAGCGTTTAAAACACCTACTTTTCTCAATAGTGATTTCTGCATGAGATAAGCACAATCTGCTTCTCTTCTACTGCATAGACCAAACGATGCATATCGTCTATGCGCCTAGAATAAAAACCTGATAGATTTTCTTTAAGTGCCTCTGGTTTACCTATGCCCTCAAATGGGTCACGCAGTGTTGCGTCTATGAGCTTGTTGATGCGCTTTAATGTCTTCTTGTCTTGTGTCTGCCAGTATAGATAGTCTTTCCATGCTTCTGCAGTCCATGAAAGTAATCGTTTACTCATCTATAAGCTCATGACTTGCTGTTTTTCCTGCTCTATATTGTGCTATAGATTTTTCTAAATGAGCCACATTGGCAGGAGATTTGAGCAGATGCAGTGTCTCTTGCATCGCATTAAAATAGTCGAGTGACATAACTACCGCATCTTCTGCATCGCGTCTGTTGATAATAGTATAGTCTGCATCATTGACTACAGTGTCAAGTATGGATTTGAAGTTGTTACGCGCTTCTGTGTAGTTTACTACTGTCATGTTGAATCCTCATATGTTCAGGTTATTGTACAAGTATAGCCTATTTTTTGTTTTTTGTAAAGAAGCGGCACAGCATGTATCTGTTTTTGCAAAATTGATTTACATATTTGGGAAAGGATCCTCTTTTTATAGGTGTGTAGTGTATGTCAGGGCTACCTAGTCCAGGTAGCCCTCTTTTTTCATATCTTTCTCCTCTACATATTCGCGGTAGAGCAGTGCCAGTCCGAGGACAGCGATGACGATCACCCCTGCGGTGATGGTGACTTTGACGAAGGTGGCCCAGGAGATCGCTGTACCCCAGAGCCAGACCAGGGCAAAGATGGCATAGGCCGCCAGGATGACGCCAGTGATGATACTTGCGATTTTCATTGCATTCATGATTTGTTCCTTTTGAGTATGACAACATAGCCCTCTCGCTTGAAAAAGAGCAGCATTCTTCGAATATCTTTCTCCATGGTGACGACTTCCCAGCCGTTGGACGCATTGGTATTGAGAAATTCACTGAATCGGACGGGATTGATCTTGGATTGCCCCAAAAGGAGTGATCCTAGCATACCCTCCTGATAGATAACCGCTTTATACTCCATGCTGTTTACCTTTAGATTTAAATTTTTTGGATATTATTACCATACTAAGTGGCAATATCGCCACATTATACCATTGGAGCACAAATGAAGATATTAATTATCGAAGATGATGTCGAACTCTCTATGATCCTGAGTAGCTATCTGACCAAGCATGGCATGGAGGTCATCTCTGCAGAAGACCCCTATCTGGGAATGTCTCTGCTGACACAACATGACTTTGATCTGATCATTTTGGATCTGACACTGCCGGGTATGGATGGGCTGGAGGTGGTAGAGAAGATCAGGGAGAGCTCCAATATCCCGATCATCATCTCTTCTGCCAGAGATGACATCACGGATAAAGTGATCGGACTGGAGCGCGGTGCGGATGACTATATGCCCAAACCCTATGATCCCAGAGAGCTGGTCACCCGTATCAAGACGATCCTTCGCCGCACCAATGTCGCCGTAGAACCCAAAGAGGTGGAAGAAGAGCTCTTCAGTCTGGATCAGGAGGGCAGAGTGATAGAGTTTGGCGGTACGATGCTGGATCTGACTGCTGCAGAGTTTGATGTCTTGGCCATGCTGATACAGCACAAAAACGGCTCTGTCTCCAGAGAGCAGCTGATCTATGAGAGTGAGCACATCGATGATGAGAGCTCTATCAAAAATATCGATGTGATCATCTCACGTATCCGCAACAAAATCGCGGCACTGGATGATGCACATACCTACATCAAGCCGGTACGAGGGGTAGGCTATCTCTTGACAGATAGGGTGTAGAGACCGTGAAACATATCTCGGTCACCAGCTTTATTCATCTGCTTTTCCTGCTGGTATTCTCTGTCTTTCTGGCAGCCTTTTACTTCTTTCATACCGCCACAGAGGAGAGCAGGAAGCCGCAGAAGATCACACGCTACAAGCCGATCTCTGACTCCTTTTTGTTCCGTGAAAATCTGGAGATGACCCCCTACAAACTAAAGCAGTTTTATGATGACTACAAAATAGAGCCTGTCGACACCCAAAAAGTACTCAAGGCGATAGAAAAAAATGGCAAAACTATCTTTGAGGGGCAGACCATCTATGGGCGCTTCAGGGTATTCCAGACACCGGAGCACAACTATATCTATGTGCAGAGATTGGGCTATACGCAGATGTTTGTGGACAATCAGTCCGGCTATTATGACCGTATCTATACACTGGTGCTCTCTATTGGCAGTGGGATGCTGCTGTTTTTTCTGCTGATCTATATCATGATCCTGCGCAAGCTCTATCCGCTCAAACGCCTACACAAACAGATAGAGCAGTTTGCCGATGGTAATCTGG
>JALWVW010000041.1 GCA_027079365.1 Campylobacteraceae bacterium
ATCATCTCTCTACTGCTGCTTATCTCTTTGTCCGCTACACACCTTCCTGCGGACGAGAAAAAACATGTTCTGACGACCCATGAACTTGGCTGGATGAACAATCTAGAAGAAGCCAAAGTCATCGCACTCAAGGAGAGAAAGCCCATCATACTCTTTTTGCACTCCCAGAGATGCTTCTACTGCCCCAAACTTATCGAACAGGTATTTCCTGACCCCAAAGTACAGAAGTTCCTCACTCAACACTTTGTCAAGCTGGATCTGGATGTGGCAACCGGCAGTGACAGTATCGAGGAAGATACTGCGGATCAGGCGCCGGAGCGCTTTATCGTCAGCATGACACCAGCGATCCTCTTTATGGGACCCAAAGAGGAGAAGCTCTACCGTAAAGGCAAAAAACATATGATCATTTATGGCTTTTGGAAGCCTGAAGAGCTGGTCACCTGGGGCAACGAAGCCTTGAAGCGATTCAAAAAACTTTATGGAGAGCACTATGCAAAATAAATGGCTGCTCATAATACTTCTTCCTCTGCTCGCCGTAACCGTACAGGCCAAATCCAGGGGAAAACATGTCGTCAGGGAAAAGATAGGACAGCAATACTATCTCAATGCCTGCGCCAAGTGCCACAAAGAAGGCAAACTCGGTGGCAACATGGCGACACAGAGGGAGTGGAAAGCACTGCTTGATAATCACGCTTCAGAGCTGATCTATCTGCATGAAGATGTCTATTCGGATCCCAAACACCCTGATGCTACAGAAGCCATTGCCTATCTCAAGGGTACTTCTTTTACAAAAGAGAAGCGAAAGCTATTAAAATTCTTACAGGAGTTCGCGAGTGATTCACCGGATATTCCTACTTGCTATTAGTCTGACGCTGCTTCTGTCTGCACAAAAAAGCTGCCCAGATCATTACAACCCCACATGGTTTGAAGAGGCGAGCGATGAACTGATACTGGTTATTGATGAATATTTTACAGATAAAAATATCACTTTTTTACCCAGTGCGGAAGAGATGCGGCACATAGGGTTACAACCATTCTCTACGGAGGTATTACAGCTCCCTCATGCCATGCGTTCCTATCACGACCTGCGCTTCCCCATCCATCCAGGGCTCTGGCGCTATGAGCACTACGGTCAGGGTATTAGCACGACCCATATACTCCTCAAAGAACCCAACAGACTCTCAGAGATCACAGCGATCAATACCTACAATGACCTGCTGGGGGCTTACTGGGGGGACTATGCTGTCACAGGGTACCAGATGACACTGGAGCCCGAAGACTCCCGCATCCGCTATAAAGACCGCTATTTTGAACTCAATGTCAAGATCTATGGACTCAAGAATGATGCCACACCCTTGGCCTACACCTATGCTGACCTTCAATTTAGAGACTATAGCAGCCAAGTACATGCTTTTATGCAATGCAGGGAGGCTCAGTGAAATTACTACTTCTGGAAGATGATCTTCTGATCGCTGAACAGATCAAAGCCTATTTTGAACTTTTTGACTACAAAGTAGATCACTATGAAAATGGACTTACGCTGATAGAAGATACCAATCCCAAAAGCTATGACATCATGTTGCTGGATATCAACACACCAGGTCTCAGCGGACTGGAAGTGCTGAAGGAATTTAGAGAACTTTCTATCGATACGCCTGCTATTTTTGTCACTGCTATGAGCGATATCGAGCATCTCAAAGAGGCTTATGGTATCGGCTGCAACGACTATGTGAGAAAGCCTTTTGATATCGAAGAGTTGGAGTTGCGTATCGAAAAACTGGTGGCACAAAAACAGGCCAAGCAGATCGTTTTATCCGAGCACTATACCTTTGATATGAAAGAGGAGAAACTCTACCACAAAGGGATCGAAGTGCACCTCAACGAGAAAGAACGCAGCCTACTCTACCTCTTGCTCAAACACCACGGCAACACCGTCTCCAAGGAGATGATCAAAACCTATGTCTGGGATGATCAGGATGTCTGCGACAATACCCTGCGCACCAAGATCAAAAAGCTCCGGGACAAACTGGATGAAAACTTTATCCAGAGCCTCAGGGGTGCGGGCTACAAAATAGATGCCTAACCCCAAGCTCATCAACCGCAAAAAGTTTACGGCTGTCCTTGCTTTCTCCTTCTTTGTCTATGGGATTATGCTGATGCTGCTCTTTTTCTTTTTTAGCAACTGGCTTATTGAAAAAAAAGAGATCGAGCAATTCAGAAATGAGAGTTATCTGCAGGCAGAAAGCAAAGAAAAATACCTAGACCTCTATCTTGACAAGCTCTCAAGAAGCCTCAAGTCCATTGCATTCAATCCCTACTTTATGAGCTATGTAGTTGATAAGAACTACATGAACCAGGCGGAGTTTCTTTTTATTACTATTATGCTGGAGCATGATGACTATATGCAGCTGAGATTTTTGGATGCCGAAGGCGTAGAGAAGCTTCGCTTTGACCGTGACGGTATCGG
>JALWVW010000042.1 GCA_027079365.1 Campylobacteraceae bacterium
GAGTTTGGCAGCTATGTGTCTGAAGACAGCAAAGTACAGCAGAATTTACAAATGATTCAAATAGCAGAGAAGGAGTTTGAAAGTATTGTGGTGGAGTACTATTCTCCCGGAAATACACAGCTTCTGATGGATCTTGCCTCTGTGATTTCAGAATCGGCTACGGGTATTCTCGATGCGGTACGTGAAGGTGCTGTGATCTACAAAAAGGATTCAAATACCCGCATGTTGCGTCTAAGCTCTTTGTAGTTTGGGCAGTATAGTGCTACGAACTGCCAGAACGCACTGGAGTGATTTTTGTGCCTGATATGTGCAAGTTCATGGATCACGATATAGGTGATCATAGGGTGAGGTAGCATCATAAGACGGGTATTGAGTGAGAGTGCATTTTTGGCTGAGCAGCTCCCCCAGCGTGTTTTGTTGTGACGGTAGCCAAGTTTGGTGGGGTGGCATTGCATTTCTTTTGCATAGCTATCGACAATAGGTGTGATTACTGCGCTACAGGAGTCTTTGTAATAATCGTCTCTTAGGGTGCGCAAGCGTGTGTGTTCAGCTCTTTCTATGAGTGTGAAATATGCTACTTCTTTTTCCAACACCATACTCTCATTTGCGCAATGTTGGCTGTAGTGTATTTGTATAGGATAGGCTTTTCCCAATAGGTAGACGGCAGCACTGTTGTCCGTGAGTCTATTTTGTTTGTCGGTGTAGGTGAGCTGTTTTTGAATCCAGATGCTCTTGGACTGGAGGAATTGTTCGATACTCGCTTGTGAAACTCTCTTGTTTGCAGAGACGCATACTTCTCCTTCTCGTACGCGAAGATAGAGATGCTTGATGGATTTTCTTATGACAGTGTAGGTGAAAGGCAGTGGATCAGAGAGGGGCATCAGTTGCTATCATTGAGGCTATAGTAGACCTCTTTTTCTTCGAGTACTTTGGTGTAGAGTGAAAAGGCATGCTTGGCTTCTTCCTGATCATGTGAGGCTACAGAGATAGTGGTCTGCCAGCCATCCGTCATCAGCTTGGGAAGAGAGGAGAACTCTACGCTAGGGGGCATCTGCTCCATTACTCCGATCAATTCTCCTTCACGACAGAGCGCGGTGAGTGTATAGCGGTATAGCGGCAGCGCTTCAGGGAAGTGTTCCGAGAGAATAGCATCGACCATAGGGTGACTCATCTCTGGAAAACCGGGCATGAAAAAATAACGCTCGTCCAGAAAAAATGCTGGCATTTTGTTGACAGGGTTTTCCAGCAGTCTTGCACCCTGTGGTAACATCGCCATCTGGCGTGCATGCGGATAGGCTGCGGTGTCGATTCTCGCAGTGATGATGGCATCTGCCTCAGGGTGTCGAAGCAGTGCACCATCTCTGAGTGCCTTGGCAGCACAGAGGCGTGTGTGATCATCCGGAGTGGAGCCGATACCGCCAAAACTGAAAAGTATGGGATTGGGCTGCGAGCGGATAAATCTGATCGTCTGAATGATTAGTGCAGGATCATCTTCGATCACAAAGCTTCCTGAGAGTTTGTACCCTTTTTTAAGCAGTGCCTGGCTCAGAAAATCAAAGTGTTTGTCACTGCGTCGGCGGTTGAGAATCTCGGTGCCGATGATGAGGGCGAAGAATGTGGGCTTGTGCATGATTGCCCTTACTCTTTAATGTAGTTCTTGAGCTTTCTTCCTACTTTAGGGTGTTTGAGCTTTTTGATAGCACTGGATTCGATCTGACGGACACGCTCTCGGGTAACATTGAGCTCTTTGCCGATTTCCTCGAGGGTTCTATCGCTGGCATCTTCCAGTAGTCCAAATCGCATACGCACGACTGCTTCCTCACGATCATTGAGCTGATAGAGTACATCATCGATCTGCTTGTTGAGGTCATCATTCATCACTGCATCCGTAGGACTCAGGGTATTTCTGTCTTCGATAAAGTCACCAAATCTGCCGTCATCCTCATCTCCTACCGGTGTCTCCAGAGATACAGGTTCTTTGGTGATCTTAATTACATTCTTGACCTTGTCAACCGTAAGTCCGACCTCTTCCGCGATGGTATCCAGATCTGGCTCTTTACCCGTTTCTTGCAGGTGTTTACGGATGATTTTGTTGATACGGTTGATCGTCTCGATCATATGGATCGGGATACGGATCGTCCGTGCCTGGTCTGCGATGGCGCGGCTGATCGCCTGGCGGATCCACCAGGTAGCATAGGTAGAGAATTTGTAGCCTTTTTCATACTCAAATTTGTCTACTGCTTTCATCAGTCCGATATTGCCTTCCTGGATGAGATCAAGGAAAGGGAGTCCCCGATTGGTGTAGCGTTTGGCAATAGAGACGACGAGTCTGAGGTTGGATTTCCCCATTCTTGTTTTGGCTTTTTCACTTCTGGCTTTTCCAATATGGATCTGATTGAGGATCTCTTCAAGTTTTTTGGGATCGAGGTTGAAGCTGTTCTTGCTGGCCTCTTGCGTCTCAAAGAG
>JALWVW010000043.1 GCA_027079365.1 Campylobacteraceae bacterium
GGGTTTTACCGAAGATCTTCTCCACAAAGGGATAGGTTTTCAAGTCGATCATGATTTTTTTGTCACTTTTTTTATTAAAATACGCGATGTTATGCGTAGTTGAATTTAATTTTACCGGACACTAGTGGAAAATTATATATACGGTAAAGGCGGAGGCATTGTTTTAGAGGCAGGAAGCACAAAGAATTTTGTAGAGAATGTGCATATTCATCATAACCGAATATTTAAACCAGTCGACAACACCGCCGGTGGGGATCATTATCTCAATGGAGGAATCCACATCCATGGAGCGCACAATACGCTCATAGAGTTTAACACCATTGAAGGCAGTTATAAAGACGGTATTGTGTTTGAAATCGGAGCAGGCACTGAAACGGGATACCACACCATTGTACGCAACAATATTATAAGTAACAGTGCCGGCTATGGACTAAATAATCTTGACAGTGATAAGCACTCCTTTATTTCTGATTATAACAACATTTACAACAGTTCAGCAGGAAACTACAACACTGGATCTTCAGCCACTGATATCCATGTTGATCCACTGTATGCCGCCTCTACAGACACAAATGATCCGGATGCTGTTGACCTTCATCTCCAATCAGTAACCGGCCGCTGGGATGGTTCGCAATGGGTCAGCGACGGTCATACCAGTCCATGCATAAACAGCGGCGATCCGGCTTCACCATATACAAGCGAACCCGCTCCCAATGGTGGACGGGCAAACATTGGAGCCTATGGCAACACAGCGGAGGCATCAAAGCTTTGAATTGAGTGAATGGGGACTGATCAGTGTTTTACCCGAGTTCCGGGACATCTATGACAAGTAAAGTCACGTGGAAAACGAAGATTTCCTGTTACCCCTGGCGTGAAGTCTGAATCATAAACACCCAGATCGATCCACTAGCAGGCCAGCTGAAACCTTCAGCAGTAAGATTTCGGTAAGGCTATTGGATAATAACTGTATTTTAACTATGGTAGTATGGAAAGACTGCGACATAGTGGCAATATGTTAACTTACAGCTTTCACAAAAAAGGCGATTACTTCTCACTAGCCCGGTATTAACTCAAAAAAATAACAATATAAAATGAAAAACAATCTCTTCAAAAAAATACTTCGTATATTCTTTTGTACCTCGATTCTTTGTACACCAGGGACCGCACTTCCAGAAAACACACTTGTGCCCATTATCGACTTGCTGCTCCTGACAGATGAATCGAATGATTCACCTCATGATTTGGCCATAGCATTTATAGCAAATTATGCCCAAAATGGTGGAGATGCACCTAGCCTCTCCACGTACAATACAGCTGGTATCGACAATATATCCACAGGAAATTTAGATAGAATAAATATTGCTATTTCATCAGTGCCGCAACAGGCAGCCGATTCTGAAGTAGAGATACAAGCTATTGTCAATGCTCTGGTCAATATACATGAGGATGCAGAAGATGGAGACATTGGAGAATGGTTCACCTATGCAACACCCGGTACGATTACAAATGTACCAGAACACAGTGGGCGTGCCTTGAGCTTCCAGGGCAATGCTGGATTAAATAATGGATTTGGGTTAACGGGCCTCGATATTTCTTCGGGTTTTATGGCATCATGGAGCATGAAATATAGTAATGATTTTAGATTTTTCATACGAGTAAGAACAAGTAACTTAGGTTCAAATGTGTACTTGGAATATACACCGGAAAATATAAACAGAGGGCACTATACTGCTGGTGCTAATACTTATTTACATAATGGACTAGGTGCCGGGGTGAATGATGGTACCTGGAAAACGTTTACCAGAAATGTAAAAACAGACCTTGAAAGATTATTACCCAATGACACTCTTGAAGCCATAATAGGTTTTTCAGTTAGAGGCTCTGGATTAATCGATGACATTATGACATTCAAATCCACCCCCATGTGGGCTATCGGTGACTCAACTGTAGCAGAATACCCGGATGACAGAGGTGATCGAAGAGGTGGATGGGCAGAAATGTTGTACAAGCATACTCTCTATGGCGCACCAGTATACGACTTTGCCAGACCAGGCGACAGCTCAAGAACATTTTATGAAAAAGACAACGCCTATGCTGGTAAAAATTTTTGGTATGATGAAGAAAATCTCACTAACCAGGGGGCAAAAACACATATAGATTCTATAACTTCGCAGGCAAAAGGCGGCTTCCTGTTTATCCAGTTTGGCCATAATGATGGCAACTTTGGTACTGCAAATGATACATTCGCAAACTTTGATGCCGAACAATTCGGTGATTACATAACAAGATATGTTACTGAAGCCAAGGCCCTGAATGTTATTCCTGTTCTGGTTACACCGGTAACTTATCTCCATGTTGGCACCAATGACCCGGAAGATTTACACCAATATGATGGTATGGATGGCAATGGTGGAGTTGGAGACTATCCTCAAATAATGAAATC
>JALWVW010000044.1 GCA_027079365.1 Campylobacteraceae bacterium
CATATTTTATTATACGCCTTATAGGCTTTCAATACTCTCTTAGCGGCAGAGTTTACATAAATTTAAAGCTCCTCCTGACCTATACACCAAACTCTCTTCTGTTCCTGGGCTTCAAAAAGAGTTCTTTGAAGCGTGTATTGGCAAAGGCTTCGATCTCATCCTGCAGCTGACGGTAGTTGGCGATAAACTCTTGGGCTACGGGGGTGAGGCTGACCTCTTCGGTGCTCCACTCCTGTGACCCCTGCACCAGCACATCATCGAGATTTTTGCGGAGCTCCTCGATATGTGACCATGCTTTCTGGACGGTCATGCCCAGCACTTCAGCCGCCTTGCTCAGCGAACCATACTCTGCGATGAGCTCCAGCAGCTCTGTTTTGCCTTTGCCAAAAAGGCGGGTTTTATCCTGATTTTCTATCCAGGTCTTACTCTTGACATAGAGTCGGGTACGCTTCTTGGCAGTGAAGCAACCCAGTTGACAATAGAGCACATCTATCTCTCCGCGCTTGAGTGCGGTTCTGACATGTTTGAGATTGGATTTTTTGGCAAGCTCTCTGGCAGCGTGGCAGTAGATCCGCTTCTGGGAATCACAGGCATGCTCTAGATCGCTGAGCACCTCATGCTTGAGCTCACCCAGTGGCTGAGAGCCAAACTGTCCTAGATCACAGGCAGAGATGCGTATACCCAGTTCTTTGGCTTTATTGCCGACATCGATAGGCTCCAGCCTCAGCTTCCTGGCTATCTTGAACGAATTACTGCAAGTGAGCTTGCCATCATCACTGCGATACTTCTCTATCAGCATCTCCAGTCCCTGGGGTGTCTTGTCTGTGATATTTTGTGCATTCATGCAAAACTCCTTTCTTGTTAGTATCTGTGGAGATAGATCCGAATAATCTCTCTCTACAGATACCCGGTACAGCTACAAGTCAAGCCCGTAGCTGCATCCGATCACTCTTTGATCATCTTTTTGATCAGTTTCTTGTAGTATGTGCTGTGTAAATACTTCAGCTCATCCTCACTCTTGTGTCCGTCTATCATACTTCTTAGTGCACCCTTGATACCAAACAGGGAGAGATACATATGCGTGATAAACATCGCCAGTACTGCCATACCCAGGAAATTGTGCACAATAGCCGAAAGCCTCAGCGCTTCGATTTGATTCATCTCCACACCTACCATGCTAAGCAGCGGTGCGATATCGACCTTCTCGAAGTACATCAGTGCACCCGTAGCCATCATGACCAATCCACCCAGTGTCGCTATCCAAAACCAGAGCTTCTGCCCGGCATTGAATTTGCCTGCCGGTATCTCCCGTTTTTTCTTACTCAGGTATCCACCGGCAATAAAAAGCCATTTGATATCATCCAGCGTAGGTAGCATTGGAAGCAACCATACCAGAAACATAGGCAGCACTGCCACAGCAAACAGTACGGTGCCCACCGCATGGAGATGCCGTGCAGTCAGCACCAATGATCCTCCACCCAGTGCCTCACCAAAGATCATCATGAGACCCGTAGGTACAATTAAGACGAAACCCAGTGCAGCAATCCAGTGAACAATCCGCATAAAGAGCGAGAAGACATAGTACTGCTTGCCCTCATGTGAAAACTTCTTGGGCCCTATGATCAGGTAATGCAAAAGGAATACCAATAACACACCCAGCCCAATATACATAAAGAGCGGTTTGAACCACTCTGTCTGGAAATGCAGGAATTTCGCACCATACCCCTGGTTGTACTGGAGTATATCGCTGACCATCTGAGAGGATGTGAGGGGATTACTCCCCCTGCTCGCTCCCATATCCTGCATCGCCAATGGTACTTTCCCTGCTGTCTCCCCTGCGTTAAGCCAAGAGAGACCCAGCAGAGTCATTGCTATCTTTTTCATAGGCTTGTCCTAGTTTTTATAGGCAGTACTCCACCCATAAGGAGCTGACTGCACGCCATGACCTCTGGCTGCAACACGCTCTCTATAGACTTTGGAAACTTCCTGCTCATCGCCGACCACCAGTGCCTTGGTAGAGCACATTGCCGCACACATGGGGACTTTCCCCTCTGCGATACGGTTCTGACCATAAAGCTCTCGCTCTTTGGCAGAGTTTGTCTCTTCTGGACCACCGGCACACATCGTACACTTGTCCATCACACCTCTGGTACCAAATGCGCCATCGGTTGGGAACTGTGGTGCCCCAAACGGACAGGCGTACAGACAGTATCCACACCCAATACAGGTGTCTTTGTCATGCAGTACGATCCCATCTTCTCTGATGTAGAAACAGTCCACTGGGCAGACCTGCTCACACGGTGCGTCTGTACAGTGCATACAGGCTACCGAAGTGGAAAACTCTTTGCCGAAAATTCCCTCATTGATCGTCACGACCTTTCGTCTGCTGATACCCACAGGCAGCTCATGCGCTTCCGCACAGGCTAC
>JALWVW010000045.1 GCA_027079365.1 Campylobacteraceae bacterium
TTGGTACTACCAAGATCGATAATTGCCGTACCCTTCGCTATTTCCGGTAGATTTTCAAGAAGAGAGATGATGCCATCAACAGGTACCGCCAAAAAGAGCGCATCCACTCCGTAAAAGTCCTCTAGCGTATCCACCACCTTATCTACAATGTCAAGCTCTAACGCCTCAATACAATGCTGGGCATTGTGGTCAAAGCCAATCACTTCTATATCTTTGTAACTTTTTTTCAGTGCGATACCGAGTGAGCCTCCCATGAGACCCAAACCTATAATTCCTATTTTCAAAACATTCCTTCATGTATGGCTTAGTCATATTACAACATATGAATATTGTATTCTTATTTTACTTAGAAAAAAAGCATTAAGTGACCATTGTTTTAGTCAAAAAACGGTACACTTAGTACAAATTTATCTAATTTTCTGCAAGTGCGGAGAAGTAAGGACATCATATGTTGAAGCGCGTTCTACTGGTTTTATTACTCGGAATGACTTTGTTAGTGGCCAAAACAATCGATTCTATTGAGATCAAAGGATTTGATGGCGATAAGCTCAAGCCAATCATTGGTATCAAGGTGGGCGATAAGTACACTACCGGGAAAGTAGCAAAAGCCAAGAAAATTATTCGCGAAGCATTAAAGTCTGCCGGCTATCAAAAAACCACAGTACAGAGCAAGATAAGCAATAAAGACTCTGCTGTGGGGGTTGTCTTTGATATCCATAAGGGCAAGAAGGTTACGATTAAGAAGATCAAGGTGCTTGGCAACAAAAAAGTACCAAGTGCCGAGCTAACAAGCCATGTGGTTAACAAAGAAGCCGAGTTCATGGGCTGGTTCCCAGGCAGAAACAGTGGCACGGCAAATATTCCACAGCTCAAATACGATGCCATGAGGGTAAAAGATGAGTACTATAAGCGAGGGTACATAGATGCAAAAGTAGCCGAACCTTCTCTTAAGGTAGATCCGACCACTAGTGATGCGACAGTTACATATCGGGTCAAAGAAGGAAGACAATACCGGGTCTCAGCTGTTGACTTGAGCATGCCAAAGGTGTCTGGTCTCAGTGCAACAGCACTTTCTTCAGAGCTGCAGCTTAAAAAGGGCGGTGTTTTTGATGTGTCCAAATTAAGAAATGATATCAAGATGATCTCTACGAAGCTTGCAGATATGGGATATGCCTATGCAAAGGTATTGCCAGGATTTAAGAAAAATGCAAGAAAGTTGACGATGTCCGTTCGCTACAAAGTCATACCTGGGAAAAAAGTCACAATCAACAATGTCATTATCAAAGGAAACAAGAAAACAAAAGATAATGTGGTAAGAAGATATGTGGATCTTGCACCAGGCGATCTCTATAGCTATACCACACTCAAAGAGAGTAAAAAGGCACTTTCACGGACAGGATACTTTGAAAAGGCAGTGATCAAACCAAAAAAAGTCTCCTCTACCAAAATGAACCTTGAAGTAGATGTCAAAGAGGCAAAAACAGGTTCATTCACGATCGGTGGTGGCTACGGCAGTGCAGATGGTTGGATGGTTGATGGCAGCGTTAAAGAGAGAAACATATTTGGAACAGGTATGGAGGTAGGTGCCTCTATCGACTATTCAAAGGTCACACAGTCTTATAGTTTATCATTGAAAGATCCCAGATTGTTTGATAGTAAATATAGCCTTTCATTTGGTATTTTTAAGAAAGAGAGCGACTATAGTGAAAGTGATACCTATGAGAGTCTTGCCTATGGGCAAAAAGATGAGATTGGCGGCTATCTTAGTATGGGACGTCAGTTCACACACAACTTCTATGCCTCTATCGGATACAGCTATAAAGATGTAGAGTATGATGATGTTAATACCAGTTATTCTGGATATACTCCAGGTGATTATGATAACTATGTAAAATCATCTATTATTGGCTCACTTGTTTATGATAGTACAGATGACTATTATGTGCCAAGAGAGGGAATGTATGCAAGGTTTGGTTTTGAATATGCAGGACTGGGTAGCGCACCAGCAGGAAAATCTCTAGCAGAGTTTACGCGCTATGATGGAAAATTTGCTGCCTATTACGGGCTGAAAAATCAAATAGACTATGATTTGATTTTGAGAGCCAAGCTGAGAGGGAGCTATATTGATCATGACTCTGGAAAATATGTTCCCGTGTCAGAAAGGCTCTATTTGGGTGGTGCAAGTAGAGGTATCAGAGGATTTAAATCAGGAACCATTTCGCCTATGACGGGAGGATTCAGAACAGGCGGGTATAAAAGCTATGTGGCAAGCTTGGAGGCGAGCATCCCTCTTTCTGCTGCATCAAAAATGCGTTTGACCTTTTTTGTCGACTATGGACAGATATGGGGAGAAAGTGACTGGAGTAGTGATGTGGACTACATCACCCAAAAGTCTGTAGGTGCACAGGTAGAGTGGCGCTCTCC
>JALWVW010000046.1 GCA_027079365.1 Campylobacteraceae bacterium
TCTCTGCATGGGAGCGAATGAAGTGATTGATCTGCTCCAGCCCAATGGCCTCTATCTGCTTCAGCTCTTCTATCCTGTACTGCAATGGTTTACCATTATAGTAGGCATTGAATGCATTACCTATGCGCTGCTGGAGCGTTTCATTTCTCAGTGGTTCGCTACCTACAAGAAACTGTTTGGCGGCATCCAGCTCTTCTAGGGTGATTCCCCCAGAGACAAAGGTACGCACCACCTCAGTCACGACCTCTTTGGCCTCTGAGGCACTCTCCAGCTTGGTCTGGAGATGGCCTGTCATATAACTCCCCGTACGGTTTACGCTGAAGCTGGCATAGGCAGAGTAGGCAAGTCCTCTCTTGACACGGACTTCTTCCATCAGCCTGCTGCCAAAACCACTGCTTCCCAATACAAAAGAGGCGACCTTCCCCAGGTACACTTCACTGCTGTCATAAGGCATATGATAAGGCGCACCAAAATAGAGATAGGCCTGCTCGGTGCTTGCTGTCTGTACAGATATTTCCGGCTTGGAAATGGTCTCGATCTTTGAGAGTACCGGCACCTCGCAGTCTGGCAATACCGATATAACCTTCAGAACAATTTTCTCCACCTCTTGCTCCTGAATATCCCCACCCAAAGCTACGATAAGGTTGTCAGCTCCCAGATACGATGCGATATAGCTTTGAATGTCATCCAACACTATAGCACTCACACTCTCTACTGTACCGCTGCTCGGATGTGCCCTGGGTGTATTTCTAAAGAGTACTTCTTTCAGTAGCACACTGGCAACATAGTCAAAGTCACTCTGCTTTTGTGTCAGTGCTCCGATCATCTGCGTCTGCACTTTGCCAAATGCTTCTGCTGTAAGATTGGGATCGGACAAGAGCTTGCAGAGCATCTCAAGCCCAAACGCAAACTCACTTTCCAGTGCTTGCAGAGAGATCACACATGTTTCAGCCCCTACAGAAGCATGCAGAGAGATTGCCCTGCTCTCCAGTGCCTCGGCAAAGCCTTCGCTTCTCATCTCTTTGCTACCTTCACCCAGAAGTTTGGTGGCCAGTTTTGCCACGCCAGATATCCTATCCGTCAATGTACCACTGTCCCGAAAAATAAGCTGCAGAGAAACCAGAGGCAGCTGCCTCTCCTGCTCAAAGATAACAGGAATGGTATGCTCACCTTTCTCTATCTGTATTATACTTGCCGGCATCAAAATCGCTCCAAAATCTTATAAGCGGTATTGCGCTTGGCAGGATGCTCACCAATATCACGGATTAGACGAATCATCTCATCCTGATGCATCTCATTGTGGGCACCCGCAGCGGAGACCACATTCTCTTCCATCATGGTACTGCCCAGATCATTCGCCCCAAAGAGTAGCGCCATCTGCCCAATATAGCTGCCTTGTGTCACCCAGGAGCTCTGGATATTGGGCACATTGTCCAGAAAGAGTCGTGCCACCGCCAAGTATCTCAGATAGAGATTGGCGCTTGTTTTACTGATGGTAGGCAGCTCTCTTTTGAGTGCAGTGTTGTCACTTTGATAACTCCACATAATAAAGGCCCTGAAGCCTCCTGTTTTATCTTGCAGTCTACGCACATGGTCAAAATGCTCTACGATCTCACGGGTCGTTTCTACCGTGCCATACATCATTGTTGCAGTGGATTTGATACCCAGCTTGTGCGCCTCTTCATGCACTTCCAGCCAGGTATCCTTGTCAAGCTTTTTGGGTGCAATGATATCCCGTACTCGGTCAGAGAGTATCTCCGCTCCGGCTCCGGGGATAGAGCTGAGTCCCTTGGCTTGGAGTCGCGCCAGAACCTCTGGGATACTTAGCTTGGAACGCTGCGCGATATAATCTATCTCAATGGCCGAGAAGCCATGGATCGTTATTTGTGGATACTTCTGATGAATATGCGCTACCAGATCCTCATACCACTCGATCTCCAGCTTGGGATGTACGCCGCCTTGAAAGAGTATCTGTGTCCCGCCGATCGCTACCAGTTCATCAATCTTTTGGTCGATCTCATCAAAACTGAGGATATAGGCATCCTCTTTTTTCTCATGGGTATAGAAAGCACAAAATTTGCAATCTACCCAGCAGATATTGGTGTAGTTAATATTGCGATCCACCACAAAAGTTGTGACCTTTTTGGGATGCAGCTCTCTTTTGCGTGCCAGTGCCATCTGTCCCAGTGTTTTGAGATCGGCATTTTCGATGAGATCGACGGCTTCGTCGATAGTCATGCGTTTTGTTTTTTGTGCTGTCATAGTTTACTCCAACGAGGGCAACCACAAGGGATTGCCCCTACATTTATTTTAAAATTCCGTAGGGGCACCCCTCATGGGCACCCAAGACACCATCACAGGTCATTTCCCAATCGCATCCAGTACCCCATTGATAAACTGCGGTGCTTTATCATCTGCCAACTCTTTTGCCAGCTCCACTGCTTCATTGATGATAATAGCTCTGTCTGTTTTCTCTATCAGTATCTCATAGGCACCCAGCCTCATGATCGCTTTTTCCACCTTGCCTATACCGTTATAATCCCACTCTTTGAGATGCTTTTCCACCTCTTCATCTATAACGATCAGATTGGCTATTGTGCCATCGAAAAGTCTATGTGAGAACTCTCTCTGCTTATTGCGTATCTTATCTTCTTCAAGAATCTCGTCAGAGAACTTTGCGATCTCTTTATTGCCTAGGTCATAGGCGTAAAGCAGTCCTACAACAGCGGTTCTGACCTGATGTCGTGTTGCCATTAGTCAAGCTCATTATAGAGATTGATCATCTCTATTAGTCCAGTCATAGCCTCCGCACCTTTGTTGCCCGCTTTGGTGCCTGCTCTCTCTATTGCCTGCTCTATACTGTCCACGGTCAGTACACCAAACGACGCTGGCTTGCCATACTTGAGTGTGACATTGGCCACGCCTTTGGTCGCCTCTGCTGAGACATAGTCAAAGTGTGGTGTAGCACCGCGGATCACCGCACCCAGACAGCAGACAGCGTCATACTTGTCTGAGGCCAATGCCTTATCCAATGCAAAGGGGATTTCAAAAGCACCGGGTACCAAGATCAGATCCAGATCCTCAGCATTGCCACCCAGTCTTGCATAGGCATCCTCGGCACCCTCCACCAGTCGGTCTGTAATAAAATGGTTAAATCTTGCGGAGATAATCGCGACTTTCTTGCTCTTGTCAACACTCAGGTTGCCTTCTACTATTTTCATATGTAAATCCTAATAAAAAATTACTGTATTATAGCGCATCTCTACTTTGTGTGCTTCAGCACTACTTTCCCGAGAACCTTCACGCTGTCCAATACTACTTTACTCGCGATGCCATGCTTGTCGATAGCAAAAGTCAGATTTCCCTTGCCTCCCGAAAGGAATTTGCGTCGCATGTAGACTTTGATGATCCCTGCGCTCATTTCACTGAGTATTTTACGCTCATTCTCAAGCTTTTTTCCAGAAGGAAAGAAAAACTTGAGTTTCCCGCCCTCTTTCTCAGCACCTGCCAGCGCGATTGCAAAGTGCCCCGAAGCGTGCTTTTTCTTATACCTTACGATATTATGATAGAGTGTGAGGATATCATTGTGGGCAAAGTACTTTAGTGTCTCTTTGTTCTCATACAGTTTTTTGCCTTTTTCCCATTTGGTTGATATCTTTGTGATCTTTTTTCTTTTGTAGTCAAAGAGATATCTTCTCAGGTAGTGTATGTGCTTAAATCGTTTTTCTATCTTATACTCTTTGGCAAAGTATTCTCCATTCTTGATACGCCCGAAAGAAGTATGTGTCTCTACCTGTCCACCACTAAGCATTTTGACAATACCAGTAGCGCGCATCTTGACTTTTATACTGTACTGTGATTCACCGGCACTATACTGCACCTGCGCATCAATCATAGTACCGACCAGCGTGCCTTTGGCAACATAATGAAGCCTGTCTGCTTCTATAAACATGCCAACCAAGAACACCAAGATCACTGCGATGCTTTTTTTCATATCATTCCTACTTCTCTTTTTCTAGCATATTCTACTATAATGTTATAAAACAAAGCCAAAAGAATTCCTATGACAACTTCTCTGCCTACGGATCAGAATATCACAAAAACGCTCAATATCATTGATGGTATTGATATGGATATCGCTACTCTGGTACAAACTACACTGACGCCGTTTTACAATGCCTTTCCCTGGCTTGCCCATACCTTTCTTGGTATCCCCCTTGGCAATCTTATTGCCGCTACACTGGTACTCTGCTTCTTCTTTTTTCTCAGAAAAGTATTTACACATATTGTCATGGCCTGGCTACAGAAACTTGCCAAAAAAACAGAGACTTTTTATGATGATCGGGTCATCTCTGCACTCAAGCATCCGGCAAGTTTTGCTTTTATTCTTCTTGGTTTCCATCTCTTTTTTCTGTTGCTGCTCCACGAATCTGTTTTTATACAAAATATCCTCAATACTTTGGTAGTCTTTCTTATTTTCTGGGCGATCATTGCCGTGGCAGAGGCACTTCGCGGTCTTCTCAATCATGCTACAGACAGACTCAACCCAGATCTCTCCAGAGAGATGTCAGACTTTATCCTCAAACTGATCAAAATCTTTATCGGTGGTATCGGACTGGGTGCCATGCTGCAGGTCTGGGGAATCAATGTCACTGCCCTGCTCGCTTCCTTGGGGCTGGGTGGCCTAGCATTCGCACTGGCAGCCAAAGATACCGCCTCCAACCTTTTTGGCTCTTTTGCCATCCTCGCAGACAAGTCTATCCGCATCGGAGAGTGGATCAAGGTTGATGGCGCAGAAGGGGTTGTGGAGGATATAGGCATGCGCACTACCAAGATACGCACCTTTGAGAAATCACTCATTACTGTCCCCAATCAAGTCATTGCCAATTCTCCGATAGAGAACTTCTCCCGTCGTGGTGTCAGACGGGTCAAAATGACGATTGGTATTACCTATGGAAGCACAGAGGCACAGCTACAAAAGATCATCCAGGAGATCCGCTATCTCCTGCACACTCACGAAAACATCGCACAAGATGAAAGTGTCATGGTCAACTTCAAGGCCTTTGGAGAGAGTTCTCTGGATATCTTCATCTACTGCTTTACCCGTACCTCCAACTGGAAAACCTATATGGATATCAAGCAGGAGGTACAACTCAATATCATGAAAATCGTAGAAGAGAATGGTAGCAGCTTCGCCTTCCCTTCTCAGAGTATCTATGTTGAAAGCCTACCTATTGAAAAAGCACAGATTCTGCCAAATAAATAATCCGATCCAAATCTGGATAAAGAGTTGGCCATAGTCAACTCAACTTCTTTTTATCCCGCTCAAGTATCTTGCTCTTACGAAAAAAACACTCTTTGTAGCCATCATCCCAGCCCTCTTTGTACTTGGATTTTGTGAGATATTTTCGGGCATCTTTTTGCATCTGCGCCTCTAAAGATCCGGCTTCTTTTTCACCTGTAGCACACCCATCACCATACCCCTGCGAGTAGCTTGCACCTCGGCTATTTTGTATCATATCCTGTTCAGAGGAACCACATCCTGGTATTATAAAAAACATAGAAACAAACCATACAATCTCACCTAACTTTATGAAGCCCAAAGCACTTTCTCCTTTTTGGGTTTATATGGCACACATTATAGCAAACTGCTATTCAAAACGGGTTATACAACTCTATGGTATAATGCCGCCACCAAAACATGCACCACAGAAAGAGTATTAATCATGCAACAGCAAACACGCATACGCGTTAAAACACCCTACAGCAAGGCAATACATGCCAAGTCTTAAAAAAGTAGCGATCCTTGGCCGTCCCAATGTTGGCAAAAGCTCCCTCTTTAACCGTCTCGCCAGACAGAGAGATGCGATCACCTCTGATGTGAGCGGCACAACCCGTGACATCAAAAAGCGTATCGTCACCATCTCTGAAAATCGTGATTTTGAAGTCATAGATACGGGAGGTATCGACTATAGCTCTGATCTCTTCTCTAAAGTTGCAGATTTTTCCCTCAAGGCTGCAGACATGGCGGATGTCATCATTTACATGGTCGATGGCAAAACTATCCCTGTCGAAGAAGACAGAGAGCTCTTCTATAAGCTTCAACAGCTAGGCAAGCCCCTTGCACTGGTCGTCAACAAGATAGACAACGACAAAGAAGAGGAGCGTTACTGGGAATTTTTGGAGTTTGGTGCGGACAGAACCTTTCCTATGTCAGTCAGCCACAACCGTTACTTCAATGACTTCTATGCATGGCTAGAAGAGTATATTCCCGCCAAGGAAGAACCCGAAGAAGCGCCTGAATCACAGGAGCTCATAGGAGAAGATGAGGACAATAGCTCTCTGGAGGATTTTCTAAAGCAGGATACGCTAGATCTCCCCGAAGAGAGCAGATCGCTCAAAGTCGCTATCATCGGGCGGGTCAATACTGGCAAAAGCTCTCTGCTCAATGCCCTGCTCGGAGAGGAGCGTTCTGTTGTCTCAGATGTGGCAGGTACGACCATCGACCCTATTGATGAGACGATCACACACAGAGAGTATGAGATTACCTTCGTCGATACTGCCGGGATCAGACGCAGAGGCAAGATCCTCGGTATCGAAAAACATGCACTCAGCCGTACCGAGGCGATGCTTGAGCAGGCAGACATCGCCCTGCTTGTCCTTGATGCTACCGAAAAGATCTCTGAGCTGGACGAGCGAATCGCAGGCATCACGGAGAAATTCAAGCTCGGCACTGTCATCGTCCTTAACAAATGGGATGCCAGAGGAGAGAAGAGCTACGAAGCAGCTGTTGAGGAGGTCAGAGACGAACTCAAATTTCTCAGCTACGCTCCTATCCTCACCATCTCAGCATTGACTGGCCAGCGGGTACACCGCCTCCTGGATGAAGTCACAGGTATCTATCAGCGCTATGCCCAGCGCATCCCTACCAGTACGATCAACGAAGTGCTACATCGTGCCATGAGGCGCCATCACATCCCCAGCCACCACGGTGCGGTAGTCAAGATAAAGTTTGCCACCCAGTACGAGACCAAGCCACCCAAGATCGCCCTGATCGTCAACAAGCCAAACTTTTTGCATTTTAGCTACATCCGTTATCTGGCCAATGCCTTCAGGGAGGCTTTTGATTTCGAGGGTGTGCCGTTGGATATCGTCACGCGAAAGCGGGGGGAGAGGCCGGAAGATTAAGGATATTTTTGCTGTAAAGGTGTGTTGACAAACACACCCTACAAAGATTAATTGTACAAATTTCTCATTTCTCATTTCTCATTTCTCATTTTCCTGCTATAATTTACAAAAATTTATATCCTGCATTATGCAATAGAATTACAGGATACCAGGAATCCCCATGCGCGTACTCAACGGACTACAATCCTCTGGCAGCCTCCATATCGGCAACTACTTCGGAGCCATCAAGCCCATGATGGATCTCCAGGATGACAATGACATGTTTATGTTTATCGCCAACTACCATGCCCTCACTTCCCTTAAGGACTCAGAAGCACTCAAGGCCAATACCCTAGATGCAGCGATCACCTTTCTCTCGCTGGGGCTCAATCCACAGAAAAGTACTTTTTGGCTGCAAAGTGATGTCAAAGAGGTACTTGAGCTCTACTGGATACTCTCAGCTTATACTCCCATGGGGCTGCTGGAGCGTGCCCACAGCTACAAAGACAAGGTTGCCAAGGGTATCGGAGCCAACCATGCACTCTTCTCCTACCCTGTACTTATGGCGGCGGATATTCTGCTCTATGACTCACAGATCGTACCAGTGGGCAAAGACCAGATCCAACATGTCGAGATGGCCAGAGATATTGCTATCAAGTTCAACAATGAACATGGAGAGATCTTTGTGATCCCAGAACATAAAGTCGATGAAAATGTAGCGACAGTACCAGGGATTGACGGTGCAAAGATGAGCAAAAGCTATGGCAATGATATCAGCATCTTCATGGATGAAAAGCCACTGCAGAAACTTTGCAACAAGGTCGTCACAGACTCTACACCAATGGGAGAGCCGCTGGATCACACTGACTGCAATGTCTATGCCCTGGCTTCACTCTTTCTTGACGAAGAGGGAAAGGCGGCACTGGCGGCACGCTATGCCAGCGGCAGCGAGGGATACGGTCACTTCAAAAAGTATCTCAAAACATTGATTTGGGAAGCGTTTGCAGAAGCCAGAGAGAAACGCGCCTACTACCTGGCACATA
>JALWVW010000047.1 GCA_027079365.1 Campylobacteraceae bacterium
TACGCAACACCTCACGCATCCCCGCCATGGCATAGCTGATATTTTTGGAAAGATTAAAGGTAGGTTTATTGGTCATTGCCACTCTTTCTATTATTTTGAGCATATTTTAACACACAATCAAGAAAAACCTGCTATTATTTTAATTGACCGACGGTCAGTCATATTTAGTTATATTTAGAAAAGGTGAAAACATGGCCATTATTGTAGACAAAGAGGAGAAGAGGCGCACCATCGCGCTCTCCTGCAGAGTGCTGCTTCTTGAGCACGGGATCAAAAATCTGACCATCTCCCAGATCGCCCAAACTGCTGGCATCGGCAAAGGGACGGTCTATGAGTATTTCTCCAACAAAGAGGATATTGTCTTCGAGATTATCTCCTCTTTTATCCAGGAGCATGAACGGCGACTCCAGCAGATTGCGCAGATGGATATCCCCACCAAAGAGAAGATACTGAGCTTCTACTTTCTCTTTTTTGATGATGATAGTGCCAAAAGGCAGCTAAGAACCTATCGTGAATTCCTGGCAATCTCAATGACTGATCCTACAGCACAGATGATCGCATTCTCCCAGGAGTGCAATCAGAGGATCTCTGCTATCTCACAGAATATCATCCAGGCAGCGATCACCAAAGGCGAACTAAAGCCCGAAGCTCTCGATGTCATCCATCATCTCTCTACCTACCACACCGGACTCATCGTCGAAGAGCAAAAAAGCGCACTCAATGCCAAAGAAGAGATACAAAACCTTCTTGACACCCTATTTAGTCTCATGGAGAATAGAAAATGAAACAACTCTTACTACTGTTACTATGTTACGCTGGCATACAGGCAGAGCAGATCTATGCAACTTTCGATATTCAGGCATACCGCCACGCCAATCTCGCTTTTAGTGCCGGAGGGATCATCCAAGGTATAGAAACCGATGTCGCAATGCAGGTCAAAAAAGGAGAGATACTCGCCTATCTCAACAATAACGACCTCAAGGCAAAGCTACAGATCGCAACAATCGCCATGCATCATGCCAAAAAAGAGTATGAACGACAACTCTCTATCAAAGAGGTAGTACAGCAGGCCAAACTGGACAGCTATCAGTTCCAGTATGACAATGCCAAAGCACAGGTAACCTATATTCAGTCTCTTCTAGACAAAACCATCCTCAAAGCACCCTTTGAGGGCATTATCTCTTCCAAGATGATTGAAATTGGTGATGTGGTGAGTGGTATGGCGCCACGTACAGCTTTTAGCCTTCAGAGTGAACACAAGAGAAAGCTTCTGCTGCATTTTGACCAAAAGTACTGGAGTAAAGTGCAGACAGGCAATGCCTTTGACTACAAAATAGATGGGGAGGAGAGAATCCGTCACGGTGTCATTAGCAAAGTCTATCCCAAAGTCAATCAACAGACCCGGAAAATGGCTGCAGAGGTCTATGCCACCGATCTCGTCGTTGGGCTGTTCGGCACTGGGACTATCATCACTCAGGATAAGGAAGGCAATTAATGTACCGTTTTGCCATCAATCGCCCTATCACCACACTGATGATGATCATGTCTTTTATTGTCTTTGGTCTGATCGCCTATCGCACCATGCCAGTCAATCTCTTCCCCAATGTGGACTTCCCTGTAGTCTCCATACAGACCCCCTACTACGGTGCCGATGCCGCTACGGTAGAGACCAAGGTCACAGACAAGCTCGAAGAGGCCGTTAGCGGTATCGATGGTATCAAGAAGCTCAAGTCCACCAGTTACAACGGGTTTAGCTCTGTCATTATACAGTTTGAACTCACCAAAGATCTCAATGAGGCGACCAATGATGTCCGTGACAAGATAGGATCCGTCAAGCTTCCTCGAGAAGTAGAGAAGCCTACTGTGCGTAAACTGGGGGTCGGTGGTTCTGTGATCAGCCTCTTTGTCTCTACCAAGCGTGACGATCTACAGGCGCTCATGCGCCTGGCAGATGAGAAACTCAAGCCCAAGCTCCAGCGCATCAAAGGTGTCGGTGCGATTGATATCTTAGGCTACCGAGACAGAGAAATCCGTATCTATCTCGATCCTGACAAACTCAACAAGTATGGGCTCAGCACCTATGAACTGCGCAGTATCATCGCAACCCAAAATATCTCTAGAGGGGTAGGAAAGATCATCACCCAGACACAGGAGATTGTTATCAAGACAGAGGCCGATGCCGACTCCATAGAGACCCTACGCAAGCTTCGCATCAAGCCTGGCGTGTTGCTTTCAGATATAGCTACGGTCAAAGATGGGCTCAGTGATGCAAAAACCTATGCCTCGCTAAACCATACACAAGGTATCACACTGGTAGTCAAAAAGATCTCCGGCGAAAATGTCCTCAGCATCATCAAAGGGGTCAAGGCCATCATGCCCAAGCTTACTGCTTTGGCCGGAGATCAATATCACC
>JALWVW010000048.1 GCA_027079365.1 Campylobacteraceae bacterium
GCCATGACAAAATCTTTGGTGATGCCGTATTTGGCAGCACGCATACCGCCTGCATTTTCGCTGACATTGCCACCAAGTGTGGAGTACTCTTCACTGGCGGGATCAGGTGGGTAGAAGAGCCCTACCTCCTCTACGGCCTTTTGTAGATCCATATTGATCACGCCTGGCTGGACGACGGCTACCATATTTTGGGTATCAATCTCCAGGATCTTGTTCATGTGCTTTTCCATCGCCAGAATAATACCGCCATTGGTAGGCAGTGCGCCTCCGGTAAAGCCGGAACCTGCACCCCGAGGAGTGAGGGTGATCCTGTGATGGTTGCAATAGACGAGGATGCGGCTGACATCCTCCTCATGTCTGGGAAACAGTACTGCATCGGGCTCAAACCGTGTGCGTGTCGCATCATAGGCATAGGCGATGAGGTGCGCCTTGTCACTGTAGATATTTTCTTTGCCGACAATAGCAGCGAGTGCTTCAATGTGTTTTGTGTCCAGCACGGTGGATTCCTTTGAAAATGATATGATTGGTATTGATTATACTTCTAAAAACTTAATATGTTGATATTTTGGTATAATCTTTTCAGAAAAAAAGAGGACAGGTCTTGAGGGTTATTTTAGTACTTTTTATGATGGTAACTACACTTTTTTCTGCAGAGGTTACGCAGAAAAAATGGAAAGAGGGAGAGGTGTTCTCCCACTATTTGGAAAAAAATGGTATCAGCCTAGGCCTACTCAAACGCATCTCTGCCTCAGATCTGCAGTTTCTTTCTGAAATACAGGCAGGTGAGCGGTTTTATGAGTTGCGGGATGAGGGAAGGCTTCAGCAGGCACTGATCCCTGTGGGAGAGGAGATGCAGATCCACCTTTTTCGAGACATAAGAGGAGAGAGGTATCACTTCGACATTATTCCTATTGTCTGCAAGCGGCTTACGGACTATGTTGCCTTTACTATCGAAAAAGGATTGTATGAGGATATTGACCGTTGGACGAAAAATCCACGACTAGGGTATCTGCTTAAAAAATATTATGGCAAGAGTGTTAATTTCAGAAACCTACACAAAGAAGACAAGGTCTCTTTCGTCTATACCCAAAAAAGCAGACTTGGAAAGCCTTTTGGCTCTCCCAAAATCAAGGCATCGCTGATTCGGAGCAGAGGAAAGAACAAGTTTATCTTTGCAGACAAGGGTGGTGTATACTATGATGCAGTCAACAAGGACATCTCCTATAGTGTCAAAAAAAGGATACGAACCGAGCGGGGACGATCCTTTGTGCGCCCCATACGAAAAATGCGTATTACCTCCAAATTTACCTACAAGCGCTGGCATCCTATTCTGAAGCGCTACAGACCCCATCTGGGTGTGGATATCGGTGCCAGAAGAGGAACGAAGATCTATGCAACACACGCTGGAAAAGTGATCTATGCCGGATGGATGGGAGGATATGGCAAAGTTATCAAGATCAAGCACTCCGGAGGATTTGTCTCACTCTACGCCCATCAGAGTAAGTTGGCTGTCAGAAAAGGAGCGTATGTCAAGCGAGGGCAGGTGATAGGGTATGTGGGAAGTACGGGCAGAAGTACTGCCCCACATCTGCACTTTGGGCTGTATAAGAATGCCAAAGCAGTCAATCCTATGCAGTATATCGAGAGAAAAGCACTGAGTGAAAAGCGCATGGAGACCAAGAGGATCACCAAACACCGGATCGTGGAGATACCAGGTGCGAAAAAAAACAAGCGAACGATGCTCAGGCTGGTACAGCAAAAGCCTCAAGGCTTTCGCTGGCAGACCTATATCCAACCCTACAACAGAATAGAGGAGAGAAAGAACTATGAAGAGTGAGATTACACATTTTAGACTGGAGCCGCTGGCAGATCCGCAGTTCATCTCTGCCTCCTTGGCATGCTATGAGCAAAATGGTATTACCAAAGACTGGGAGGTAGTAGAGGCACATGACAGTGTAGCGATACTGATCTACCACAAAGAGCATGACAGCTTTGTGTTGGTCAAGCAGTTTCGCCCTGCAGTCTATCTGAACAATCAGGATGGCATGACGGTAGAGCTTTGTGCCGGATTGGTTGACAAGGAGTTGACACTGGCACAGATCGCCAAAGAGGAGATAGAGGAGGAGTGTGGTTTCGATGTGCCCGTAGAGAACTTAATACCTATTACCTCATTTTACACTTCTGTGGGTTTTGCGGGCAGCAGGCAGGCGATGTACTATGCAGAGGTGGATGAGACGATGCGGGTATCAGATGGAGGGGGGATCGATACAGAGCTGATCGAAGTGTTGACACTGCCTGTGTCGGAGGCAAAGGCATTTATCTATGATGAGACGATCGCCAAGACACCGGGGTTGATGTTTGCGTTTATGTGGTACTTTGATAAAATTAGAAATTAGAAATT
>JALWVW010000049.1:0-714 GCA_027079365.1 Campylobacteraceae bacterium
GATACCCTCATCAGCGTCAACACCGTAGACGGTACCGCAATAGCAGGCGATGACTATACGGCTACCACACAGACCGTGACCATTCCTGCAGGCAGTCTCAGCGTCCCTGTGACCGTGCCTACCTTGCAAGATGTGATCGATGAGCCAGATGAGATCCTGACCCTGCAGGGGACAGTCACTTCCGGCAACACCGGCAACACCGATCCAAGTGGTACAGGTACGATTGTGGATGATGACAGCGCCAATATGACGGTTTCCAAAGAACAGGTTTCCGGTCCGAATCCTGCTGGAAAAAAGGGAGACGTTCTTGGTTATGAAATTTCTGTCAAAAATACTGGTACCGCTTCTTTAACTGGCGTTATCGCAACAGATACCATGCCTAATGGAAATGTTGTGGAGCTTACCACACCTACATCTGGCGACTCCAATCATAATACTATTCTAGATTTAGGTGAAACCTGGGTCTTTACTGTAAGTTACACTGTGACCCAAAACGATATTGAAACCGGTACTCCATTAATCAATCAGGCATCTGTTGACTGCGATCAGATAGAGCCAAAAGAAGACAATGCAACAACACCTATAGGTCAAGATCCCAAGATTGCTATCATCAAGAGTGGCGCCTTCCAGGATGAGAATGGAGACGGTTTTGCGGATGAAGGTGAGACAGTTCTATATAGCTTCCAGGTAGCCAACACTGGTAACGTGGTAGTG
>JALWVW010000049.1:814-2395 GCA_027079365.1 Campylobacteraceae bacterium
GATGGCAGCAAAGTCACCGATCTCAGTGATGACAACTCACTGCTTGAAGATGACAACACCACCACTACCCTGGATCAAGATCCCAAGATTGCTATCATCAAGAGTGGCGCCTTCCAGGATGAGAATGGAGACGGTTTTGCGGATGAAGGTGAGACAGTTCTATATAGCTTCCAGGTAGCCAACACTGGTAACGTGGTAGTGACAGGTATCACCGTCACCGATCCCAAGGTCACCGTCGTGGGTGGGCCGATTGATCTGGAGGCTGGTGCCACAGACAGCACAAGCTTCACGGCCACCTACACTGTCACACAGGACGATATCGATACAGGAAGTGTGGTCAATCAGGCACTGGCAGAAGGTACAGCACCTGATGGCAGCAAAGTCACCGATCTCAGTGATGACAACTCACTGCTTGAAGATGACAACACCACCACTACCCTGGATCAAGATCCCAAGATTGCTATCATCAAGAGTGGCGCCTTCCAGGATGAGAATGAGGATGGAATGGCCAATGACGGAGAAATAGTTACATACACATTTACCATTACCAATACAGGAAATGTCAATCTTACCGATATCGTCCTCAAAGATGAAAGAATTGGCATCAGCAGTCTATCGCTACCTGATCTTGCTGTAGGAGAAAATACTACGACAGATATCAACTATACAGTAACAGAGCAAGATGCCAAAGAAGGTAATATTACCAATACTGCAGATACAGAAGCAAATACACCTGACGGAAGCAGCATCACAGACAAGAGTACAGAGGTGATCATCAAAACAGGCATCGCTGATGTACTTGCTGCTACTCTAATCGCGAAGGATGACAGCAGCACAGGTACTTTCAGATCTCCTGTCACGATTGATGTACTTGCCAATGACATCAGCGATATTGCACTAGATCCTGCAACCGTTATGATATTCGACCCAAGCAGCCATGCCTATGTTACAACATTGACTACCACAGGAGAAGGTACATGGAGTGTTGATCCAACTACCGGCAAGATCACCTTCACCCCAGAGGCTGGATTTGTGGGGGATCCTCAACCCATCTCCTACACTGTAGAAGACATGACAGGCAACCTCTCCAATCAAGCCACTGTGAGTGTATTCTATACCATAGAACAACATATCTCTGGCGCATTCTGGCTGGATTACAACAAGAACTATCATAGAGACGACAATGAAAAGGCCATAGAAGGTTCCACTGTTGAGATTTTGGATGAAAATAAAAATCCGGTTACACCTCCTAGTACCGGCACGGTTTCAAAAAGAACCAAGCTGATCACAGATGATCCAAACAGATATATTGTGACACCTGACAGCGATGGAAAATATGGCCTGCCTATAGAAGCAGGTACTTATATCGTCAAATTTACCTTCCCTGCCTCTATGTACTATGATGAGGGCTTTTCCTATAACGACTATGACGATGAAAATATCACCGTTGAGAAGAATGTGCTGTACCGTAAAGTGGTGATAGACCACGGTGAAGCCAAATCCAATGTTGATGCAGCAGTCAACTGCCCATGCAGTGATGTTGTCTCTGACAGTGCGGACTCCCTCTCCCCCACTGCTCTG
>JALWVW010000050.1 GCA_027079365.1 Campylobacteraceae bacterium
CGATAATGATGATAAAGAGTGTGCGAAAACCCAGATTTGCCAGCATGGTGAAGTTGAGATTGATCCCCATGAGGGCAATAGCAAACATCAGCAGATCCTTTTCGGCAAAGCGTACCCCGCTTTTGTAAGGCGAGTCATGGTCGTGAAACATGGCATAGAAGGTATTGCCCACGACCATACCGAGGATGATAGCGATGGTTGCGGTATTGAAATGGACAAGTCTGGAGATACCTATGGCAACGATGGTCACAAGGATGCTGGCGAATAGTCCTTTTTGGTATGTTTGGTACTGGGAGAGCTTCTTGCGCACGGGAGACCTTAATGTGATAATAGTGACAGCTTAGCAGATTGAGAGTTATTTGTAAAATAAATAAAACTTGATATAATCATTGGAAAAATAAATAAGAAGGGTATGAAAATGACGCTTAGAGAGTTGGAACTGTTTTATGCACTCAGTGAGAATCCGCATATATCGCATTTGGCGCAAAAAATAGGCATGAGCCAATCAGCCATCTCTCTGGCGATTAAATCACTAGAGAATAAATTAGGTGAGCCTTTGTTTGACAGAATAGGGAAAAAGCTGGTTTTGAATGAAAGAGGAAGATTCTTCAAAAGTAAAACATATAATCATTTTCTAGCTCTGAAAGATGGGCAGAATATATTTGCTAAAGATAAGCTATCAGGGCTTTTAAAGATAGCATCAAGCAAAACAATTGGCAACTTTATCATGCCACAAATTATTTTTGATTTTCTATCGAGCCACCAAGGCTGCAGTATCCAAAATAATATTGTAAATTCAACAGATATCATTCAAATGGTGCAAGAAGGTAAAATAGATATGGGGTTGATAGAATCAGCGTGCGACCATTCGGATATTAGCAAAGAAAAATTTGGTAGCGATGAGTTGATTGTAATTTCAAGTGACAGGGGGCTGTCGTCTCAGCATCACTATATAGATCAACTCTTCGATAAAAAGTGGATATTGAGAGAGGCGGGTTCGGGCACCAGAGAGATATTTCTCAAGCATATAGAGGCAGTGGCAGGCGATCTCAAAATCTTTATGGAGTACAAGGATTCGCAGGAGATCAAAACACTGCTGCTAAAAAACAGAGAGGCGATCACCTGTGTTTCCCGCTATGTTGTAGAGAAGGAACTGCGTAACGATGAACTCTTCGAAGTGCCTATCAAAAATCTCTCTTTTCAAAGAGACTTTTTTGTCATCTATCATAAAAATAAATACCAGAGCAGGATGATGGAGGCACTGATAAAACGTGTTTCGGGCGGTTAAAAAGTGCTGACCCCTGTTGTTAATAGTTTTATTTTTAATTTAGTTTGACGGTGCTATTATATAGGTATTACCTCACAAGCTAGACAGGTCAATGATTTACTTTCTTGAAGGTTTTCCATATTGCCGTATTTGGATATTTTGATTTGTCTTGTTTGGCAAGTAAGGCAATATCAAAAATACCAAAGGAGAGATGATGGGTACCTTTCACAGAGTAGTATGGATCTCCATAATTGTGTTTTGGTCAGCCAGTATGGTTGGCGGATGTGGAGGCGGCGGTAGTTCGGCAGAAGTAGACTATACAAAGATCGCAAAAGAGAGCAAATCAGGTTGGTTGCAGGCTGTTTCCAGGAACGAATCTATCGAATATGGATTGATGAGCGAGGATGAATTTAATTCGACAACAGTCGGCGATCATGGTCTTCCTGTATATCTGCTTTCCGAAGAAAGCGTAGAGGAGTATTCTGCAGGAAATCAGCTTGATTTGAAGTTTTTAAAAGAGTTGAAATTTCTTGTCCGTGTGAATAGCCAGATACGCTCAATGATCACAGTGTCTACTGTATCCAAGAAGGCTGTTACATTTGGTGAGTCCACCATAGCAAATCAGCTGAACAGTATATTTAGTTTTCTGGAGAGCAAACATGTCAATGTCTATCAGATGAAGAACATGAAACTTGTGTGTTTTATCCATGGAGAATCTAAGTTATCCTTTTTATATGAGCAAGAAAATAATTGGCTTATCCCTTTGTATCTTGCACGCAAAGCACTGTCCATAGGGGATACTGTGCCAGATGAATCACTGCTTGAAACTGAAAATATTATGCAAAAATTGAAGCAATATGCTTCCAAGAAATAGAAAGGAGCCCAAGATGAAAAATAGAATAATTGCTTTAATGTTGTTTACTATGATGAATATTGCAGGGATCGCTAATGCAAAATCTCTTTCTGTTCCAAAGGTAACACAAGAAGGGGGGAATTGGTGTTGGCTAGGATCTTCAAAATCTATACTGGATTATGCGGGGGTTGTCAATCCGAGTACGCATCAATTGTACAAGCAGTGTGAGCTTCTAGAATGGGTATTTTTGAATGACGGTAGCCCTGATACTGATGCGAGCGCAACAGATGTCTGTCTTCATCCCCAAAACTATTATGATGTAGGAGAGTGGCCTCCTGGTGCTCCGGGCATCATTGGTAAGCTTGGATGGGATGTCAATCATGTCATCAATATTGAAGGCAGTAGAACAAAACCTATTTATAGAGCACTCTCTTTCCCAGAGATTAAAAACGAGATAGACCATTATTCACCTATGTTGCGTAAGATTCAATGGGCAGATAGTAATAGTACACATCTTACGGTGGTAAAGGGGTATAGTGAATCTGGTAGCGAGCGTAGAATTATTATTATGGATCCTGCATCGGGAATAATTGTTACTGAATATAGCTCTGGTGTTGAAAATAAATATGGTAAATGGATTCAGAGTTTAAAAACAGATATGAGCAAGGAGGAAATATCAAATCAGGAGGACACAGATCAGGACGGAATCGGTGACTTGGGTGACAACTGCAAGAATATCTACAACCCCTATCAGGTAGATAGTGACAGTGATGGCATAGGCGATAAATGTGATCTTGACCTTGATAATGATGGGCTAGGGAATGCAGATGATAATTGTAAGTATATAGAGAATGAAGATCAGGAAGACTCCGATAATGATGGCGTGGGAGATGTCTGTGATAATTGTAAAAATACTTGGAATAGTGAACAGCAAGATAGTGATTGTAATGGAATAGGTGATGTCTGTACCACGGTACCATCAATTTTTGGTTGCAGTGGACACCAGTATCTCCAGTACCACAATAGGCTATGGGAGATAACGCATCCACTTGATCCTATACAATCAGGGTATCTTTTTAAGATCAAGACGATTTCGGGATCTTCACCTTTGGGCAAGTCATCTCTATAGAGTTGCCATGAGTATCTTCTATGGCGGATACCAAAGCCAAAAATGCTATACTCTTTTATGAATAGGAATATATAATGGTAAAAGATCTATAGTGAACAGTCACTATATGCTTGAGGGGAAAGAGCAGGTGTTGTGTGAAGATGGGAGCTATACGCTCTATTCGAAGGCGTTTGATGAACCCTATCACTCTACCAGAGATGGTGCCTTGCACGAGAGTCTGGAGAAGCATGTCAAGCCTGCACTCAAGCTCAAGTCAGACAAAACATCGTTGCAGATATTGGATATCTGCTTTGGTCTGGGGTACAATGCCTTTGCTACACTCTACTATATAAAGAGACACAATCTCTCTACCAGAGTACATATCATCTCACCAGAATTTGATGAAGCATTGGTGCGGTCGCTGGGTAGTTTTGGGTATCCTCCTGAATTTGAGTGTATTAGTGAGATCATCAAGGCAGTTTCCCAAGACCTCTACTATGAAGATGACCAATTTACCATAGAGATCTTACTGGGAGATGCCAGAGAGAGTGTGCCAAAAATCCAGCCTAGGGTGGACATTGTATATCAGGATGCGTTTAGTCCAGCACGCAATCCTCTGCTTTGGACGAGAGAGTGGTTTGCAGATGTGCGGGCACTGTGCCGTGAAGATGCCATACTAACGACCTACTCGACTGCGGCAGCTATTCGTTTGGGTCTGTATGAGAGTGGCTTTTATATTTTTATACATAGGGCAGAGAGGGCACGCTATTCCACTGTCGCATCACTACAGATGCTGGAGGGAGAGGAATATGTTGACATGGAGCTCAAAAAACAGCGCAACCCCGATGCTCGAAGTATGAGGGACGAGAACTATTGTTGAGGGATCCAAATGTTTCTTTGTCTTGATATGTGTCAGCTGAACAGCTTGAGTAATTTTGTTATACTTATACAATTCGAAAGGATATCTTATGATGAATACCTTTATATTGATGGCACTCCTTATACTCTTTTCTCCACTGTCAGCAGGTGAATTCAATAGCAGAACGCCTAAAGGGGAGGGTAACAGCAGCATCCTTGAGGCACAACTTCAAAGAGCGATAGCGCAGGAGAAAAAATTTGCCAAAGAGCAGAAGTTTTATGATGCACAGAATTATGATTTTAAGGGAGCAGAGGTCAATCAGAAGTCTCTAGAGAGCATAGAAGTACCACAGATGGACGACGCAGAGATGGATTCCTCGGCAATGCTGGGGATGGATGATGATGAGAATCTTTCTTGGTAGTATGGGGGGCAAGGGTCTTCTAAGAGATATGTACTGTCAGCCAGAGTGTGCCTTTTTGTGTTTGTAGGACTTTGTGGGGTGTTTTGGCTGGTATCAAAAGTGAATCGCCTTTGGTGAGTCTTCTTTCCTTTTCTTCTATCTGCAGTACCGCCTCACCTTCTAGCAGAATGATCCACTCATCTTCTTCCTGGAGATAGATTTTTGCCCCAAGTATATCCGCACTAACGATACGGTTGATGGTGATATTCTTGTGTTTGAGTAGAGAGGTGAAGGTTTCGTCTGTAGTTGGAACAGTATAGTCAAAAAAGTTCATCAGTAGCCCATCTGAATTATATCGATCTCATTCCAGCCCATAGATTTTTTCTTACTGCGATGCGCTAATATATGGTCGATATAGCGTGCAAAAACATCGGTTTCAATATTTACTTTAGTCCCTATTTTATAATATTTCATCAGTGTGTTTTCCAGCGTATGTGGGATGATAGTGAGTCGGAAGTTATCTTCATAGACATCATTGACTGTGAGTGAAATCCCATCGACAGTGATAGAGCCTTTGGGGATGATATGAGTGATACATTGGGGATCAACAGTGATGATAAAGTCTGTACCATTCTCTCTGGGCATGATCTGTGAGACGGCGCCAGTACAGTCCACATGCCCCTGTACGATATGCCCCTCAAAACGATCTCCCATAAGCATTGCTGGTTCGATATGTACCTCTCCTCGGAGCTTGCTCTCATCGATGATGGCACGGGTTTCGTCTGCCAATTCCAGATCAAAGCCGTCACTGTTTACCTTGATAACCGTGAGACAAACCCCATTGACAGCGATAGAGTCCCCTAGCTTGGCTGGATGCTTGGATCGGATGGATAGAATATTGTTTTGATAGTGTGTGACAGTGGCGATTTCTCTGATGAGTCCTGTGAACATAGTCCCTCAATTTATTTAGATATAATTCGCTCATTATAGCAAAAATATATCAGGGCAACCACAAGGGATGCCCCTACGGTATATATGAAATGTAGGGATGCCCCTTGTGGGTATCCAGAATGAGGTAGAAAATGAATTATGATGTCATAGTCATCGGTGGCGGGCATGCGGGGATAGAGGCGTGCTTGGCATCTGCCAGAATGGGAACCAAAACCCTACTCATCACGATACTGGTAGAGCAGATCGGTGCCAGCTCCTGCAACCCTGCTATCGGTGGATTGGCCAAAGGGCATTTGGTCAAAGAGGTCGATGCACTGGGTGGCGAGATGGGGTTGTGTACGGATGCGACAGGGATACAGTTTCGTACGCTCAATGCCTCCAAGGGGCCTGCTGTGCGAGGCTCCAGGGCACAGATTGATATGGATGCATACCGTATCTACATGCGGAATGTAGTACTCAATACGCCTAATCTCGATGTCAAACAAGAGATCGCCCACGAACTTATCGTAGAGGAGGGGGTGGTCAAAGGGGTTACGACACAGCTGGGAAATCTCTACTATGCTCCCAAAGTGATCATCACCGCAGGCACCTTTCTCAATGGACTTATCCATATCGGTGACAAGCAGCAGGCAGCGGGCAGACAGGGGGAGCTGCCCTCTATCGAGCTGGCACAGTCGATGCGCAGTCTGGGCTTTGATATCGGACGGCTCAAGACTGGTACCTGCGCCAGGATTGATGTGAACTCTGTGGATATCTCGCAGATGGAGACACAGCCAGGGGATACCCCCCCGATCCCCTTCTCTTTTCGCACAGACAGAACGGCGTTTGCACCCAAGCAACTGCCGTGCTATATCGCCTATACCAATGAGACCACGCACGAGATCATTGAGAGCAACTTTGACAGAGCACCACTTTTCTCAGGTCAGATAGAAGGTGTAGGGCCTCGTTACTGTCCCAGTATCGAGGATAAGATCAGTCGCTTTAGAGATCGGCCTCGACATCAGATATTTGTCGAGCCACAGACGATGGATGCGACGGAATACTACATCAACGGCATGAGTACCTCTCTGCCTACCGACATACAGCTGGAGATGATACGCTCGGTAGAGGGGATGGAGCAAGCAAAGATAGTCCGTTATGGGTATGCAATAGAGTATGACTATATCCAGCCTACCGAGCTGCATCACACCCTGGAGACCAAGAAGGTTAAGGGGCTCTACTGTGCTGGACAGATCAATGGCACCACCGGCTATGAAGAGGCTGCAGCACAGGGGTTGATGGCGGGGATCAATGCAGCGAGAAGTCTGCATAAGGAAACACCATTCGTGCTGGGGCGTGATGAGGCCTATATTGGGGTGATGATCGATGATCTGGTGACCAAAGGCACCAAGGAGCCCTACCGGATGTTTACCTCCCGTGCAGAGTATCGGCTGCTGCTGCGTGAAGACAATGCGGACATGAGACTTTCTCACTATGGTGCAGCACTGGGGTTGCTGGATGCCTCGTATATTCAAAAAGTGGAGCAGAAAAAGCAGCAGATTGCAGAGGCATTACAGTTTCTTAAGACAGAGTATGTGACTCCCACCAAGGCGTTTTTGGATAAGCTCTCTGCTATTGGTGCAGTCAAGATCAATGACCGTACCTGCTGGGTCGATGTGATCGGAAGAGGGGATTTTGACAATGAGAAGCTGTGTATCCTGCTTCCCGAATTTGAGCAATACGGTGATGAGGTGATAGAGCAGGTGTTGATAGAAGCCAAATACAGTCGCTACATCGAAAAGCAGCAAAGACAGATACTGAAGATGGAAGAGATGCTGAAGATCAAGATCCCTCGGGATTTTCGCTATGCACATATCTCTGGACTGAGCAATGAGATTGTAGAAAAGCTGGAGGCGGCGACACCGCCTACGCTTTTCGCTGCTTCACAGATCTCAGGAGTGACCCCTGCGGCACTGGAGATCATTCATGTCTATATCAAAATGCAGCAAAAGCAGCGTAGCAAATCATAGAAAACAAGTAACTTTTTGCTACATAAAAAATACAAAATAGATCAATTGTATTGATATATGATACACATCAATACAATTTAAAAAGAATTGCTCTATAATCTACCATCTGAAATTTTACTCAAAGGATAGCTATGAGCGACAGACGACAGTTTATAACTGGTGCGGGTCTTGCAGCGTTTACTGGATTGGGTGCACTGGGTGTACTCTACGGTGCAAAGCGTACATGGGACATGTTACCAAGTGTGAAGGCAGCGGGTTTTACCACGATTGATGTGAGTGCAGCCCAGGAAAATGTACTGGTGACAGAGATGTGGAGAGGCAAGCCGATTTTTATTCTCAAGCTTGCCAAAGATGCCAAGCCAGCCTCAGCACCCAACGGGAATGATGCGAATGCCTATGATGACAAAAGACTGCTTGAGATCGATGGTAGCAAATATCTGGTAGTGATTGGACTCTGTACACATTTGGGGTGTATCCCTGCTTATTACGGCGATGAAAATAAGTTTAAGTGTGCCTGCCACGGTGGAGAGTTTAGTGCATCAGGTGAAGTGCTTAAATCACCACCGCCAAGTCCGCTAGTCATTCCTCCGTTTAAGATCGATGGAACGAAACTCGTCCTGGGTGAGCAAGGTCCGGAATATAAGAAGCTTGTCGCTGACGGCATAGTGGCGTAAGGAGAGAACATGGCACATTTTGATAAAGCAATGCCATTTAGCAATAAATGGATGGATCAACGGCTTGCGGTAAATACACTTCAGAGAGTTCTCTCTACAGAGTATTGGATTCCAAAAAACATCAACTTCCTTTGGGCGATGGGTATGATCCTTGCAGCTACTTTTGGTATCTTGGTGGTAAGCGGTATTTTCTTGTTGATGTATTATGTACCAGATGCTAGCAATGCGGCAGCATTTGATTCAGTCAACTATACGATCATGTCAGAGGTAGGTTACGGATGGTTTTGGAGACATATCCATGGTGTAGGTGCATCATTGGTATTCCTGATCATCTATATCCATATGTTTACAGGTATCTACTATGGCTCGTACAAGCGAGGTCGTGAACTGATCTGGCTTTCTGGCATGGGACTGTTCATTGTCTTCTCGGCAGAGGCATTTTCTGGATATATGCTTCCATGGGGACAGATGAGCTACTGGGCTGGTATGGTTATTACCAACCTCTTTGAGGGTGCGACACCCGATGTGCTGGGTGGCGCGTTGAACTTCCCTCATTTCGTGGAGTGGCTTAGGGGTGATTATGTGCCTGGGCAGGCGTTTCTTGGAAGATTCTTTATGTTGCATGTGCTCTTGATGCCATTGGTGATCATGGGCTTGATTGTCCTGCACTTTGGTACACTGAGAATTCCACATGTTAACAACCAGGATGGTGAAGAAATCGATTTTGAAGAGTCAGCAGCACTCTGGAAAGCAGGCAGAAAGAAAGAGGCGAAAGTCATTCCATTCAAGCCAGTATTTCTGAGCAAGGATGTCTTTGTAATGGGTGTCTACTTCATCCTCTTCTTCTATCTGGTCTTCTATCACTTTGAATTTGCGATGGATCCGGTCAACTTTGATCCGGCAGATCCACTGAAGACACCGACACACATCTATCCTGAGTGGTATTTTCTCTGGAGTTATGAGATCCTGAGACCATTCTCTAAAAATGTTGGTTTGATCTGGTTTGCCTTTGCGCAGGGTATCCTGATGGCATTACCATTCCTAGACAGAAGCCCCAATGTGGCACCAGCCAACAGAAGAGGATTATTTGGCATCTGGTTTTGGCTCTTGCTGATCGATATGATCACCTTGACGATCATGGGTAAACTGCCTCCCACCGATCCAACTTTTGCCATGATCGGTAAAGTCGCAGCCATTACCTTTATCAGTCTGTGGGTAGTGCTGCCATTCATTACAATGATAGAGAAACCAGTAGGAGGTAAAAAATAATGAAAGAGTTGAAAATATTAGCAGTCGTTATCTTCTTTACGCTGGTCACTTACTATGGTGTAGAGCCTTACGCTCATCACCAGATGCATAAAAAAGTAGATGCACAAGGCAATGAGATCGTCTATGAGTCACAAGACTTCAAGTACCCCGACCTCAAAGCAGTGACAGTCAAAGGTGATGCTGCTGCAGGTAAAGCAATGATCAGTGCCTGTACAGGATGTCACGGTATTGAATCTCAGAAGATGCAAGCACCCATGGATGCCTCCGCTTCTGCAGGTGCCTATGGCGTCAATCCTCCAGACCTGAGCAATGCCGGTGCGGTCTTTGATGAGAAGTTCTTGGTCAACTTCATCATGAACCCCACCCACACAGCGATGGTTGAACATAAATTCAAAGAGGGCAGTGGCAAAACCTATCCGATGCCTGTGGTCGCACCGGATCCTCAGACAGCTGCCAATATCGTAGCCTATCTCAAGTCTATCGCCCCCAAAGAGCTTACGCCAAAAGAGGCATTTGTGGCGGCCTGTGGCCGTTGTCATGCGGATCGTTATGGCAAGTGGACGCAGCTTGGCGATGTGCCCAAAACAAAGCCAAACATTACTACACACCAAGATCCCGAGATGCTCGCATTCAAAATGAAAGTGGCAAACTATCAGGATAGTTTGGCAAAATATATGGGTAAATTGCCACCAGATCTCAGCATTATGATTCGTGCACGAAGCGAAGAGTTTATGGAGCACTTTATCGAGAATCCTCAGTCTCAACTCCCTGGTACTGCCATGCCGCGTGTGGGTGTGAGTAAAGAGGGCTTCGAAAAAGTTGTCGCCTATCTCGAGGAGACAGGTGATCCAAGTAAGCCGAAGCGTCAGGCAGTGGGTCCCTGGGTACTTGGATTCTTCTTTATCTTTACGCTTCTGGCGTATCTCTGGAAGCAAGCCCACTGGAGAGACCTACACTAATTTTTGCATGATTTAATGCCATCTTTGCACAAAGAGATGGCATTGCGTGCAATCACTTACTTGGAGTAAGCTCATTTACTCCATACCCTCTCTTTGCACAAACCTAGCAATAACTCAAGCAAAACTTCTAATAAGCGAAGACTTTAACCACACTCAAATTCACAAAAATTCCTAATTCCTAATTCATAACTCATAATTCTTGACACCCGTCACCCCTTTATTATCATTTTTTCGATACGCTTAATAAAATATTTTATAATGGATCAGAAATGCTAGTAGACGGACATGGACGAGAGGTCAATTACCTTAGGGTATCGGTGACAGAGCGGTGTAATTTTAGGTGTCAGTACTGTATGCCGGAGAAGCCGTTTTCCTGGGTACCCAAGGAGAATCTACTCTCCTTTGAAGAGCTTTTTCTTTTTATCAAGGTGGCGATTGATGAGGGAGTCAACAAGATTCGTTTGACTGGTGGCGAACCACTTTTAAGGGAGGACTTGGATACTTTTGTCAAAATGATACATGATTACAAACCAGAGATAGATCTGGCATTGACCAGCAATGGATTTTTGCTGGAAGAGACAGCACAGCGACTCAAAGATGCAGGGCTTAAGCGACTCAATATTTCCTTAGATAGTCTTAAGCCGGCAGTGGCCGCACAGATCGCACAGAAAAATGTCCTAGGTAAAGTGATGCGGGGCATTGATAGGGCACTGGAGGTAGGGCTAGGTGTCAAGATCAATATGGTACCTCTGAAAGGTATCAATGACAATGAGATCATTGATGTGTTGGAGTATTGCCATGACAAGGGGATTAAAGTACGCTTTATAGAGTATATGGAAAATGCCCATGCCAGTGCCGATATAGAGGGGATGCATGGTAAAGAGATACTCTCAAAAATCAAAGAGAAGTACGAGATCCGGGCACTTGGTCGAGAAGGAGCCAGTCCCTCTTTTAACTATATCATTGAAGAGCTTGGGTATGAGTTTGGTCTGATAGATCCCCATAAACACGATTTTTGTGAGAGCTGCAATCGGATACGGCTGACAGCCGAAGGGCATCTGATCCCCTGTCTGTACTTTGATGAGGCACTGAGTATTGCCGAATCTGTCAAAGAGGGAGATATCCAGGGAGCTGCGGAGGTACTTGCCAAAGTCCTGCAGGACAAACCCAAGGAGAACCGCTGGAGTGAGACCCTGCATGATGAAGATGTCTCCTCTCGTGCTTTCTATCAGACTGGAGGGTGAATATGGTAAAAAAAGCACTCTGTATCCTCTCTGGAGGGATGGACAGTACACTCAGTACTATGATGGCGATACAAGCGGGGTACGAGGTGATCGCGATACACTTTAATTATGGGCAGAGAACCGAACGGAGGGAGCTCCGTGCGTTTCGCGAGGTATGTGATGCCTTAGATATTGACCAAAGATATGAGATAGATCTGCCGTTCTTTTCTCAGATCGGTGCCTCGGCATTGACAGACAGCGCGATCTCGATACCGACAGGGGGTATTGAGGCGGGAGTACCTGTGACCTATGTCCCGTTTCGCAATGGCATTTTCCTCTCGATCACCTCAGCCTTGGCAGAGAAGCACCACGCTGAAGCACTCTATATCGGAGTGGTAGAGGAGGATAGTAGTGGCTATCCTGACTGTACAGAGGAGTATATCCAGGCGATGGAAAAGGCGATCAACCTGGGCACCAAAGAGGAGACCTGTATAGAGATCAAGATGCCTCTGGTTACACTCAGCAAAGCACAGATTGTCCAAAATTCTCTAGTGTTGGGGGCACCTTTGCAATATACCTGGAGCTGTTATCAGTCCGAAGAAGAGGCCTGCGGGTTCTGCGACAGTTGTCGGTTGAGGCTGAGAGGGTTTGAGAAGGCTGGCGTGGCTGACCCTATCGCCTATGCAGTGTAAAGCGTATCGATGTTTTATTTAACAGAAACATTTTTCTCTATACAGGGTGAAGGTAAGTATGCAGGGATACCATCCTATTTTTTGCGTACCGCAGGGTGCAATCTCTCTTGTCCTGGATTTGGGGCACGCTATGAGGTGGATGGCGAAGTACGTTATGGCTGTGATACCTATTTCGCCGTTGACAGCAGCTATGCTAAGGTGTGGAAACGGGTCGAGCAGAGTGCTGTCGTGATTGGGGGACTAGTAGATACATTTGCAGTGATAGGCTATGATCCTCATGTGGTGATTACTGGGGGCGAACCACTACTCTATCATCAGGACAGTGCTTTTTATGAAGTGGTCTCGTGGTTGGTGGATCGGGGTATTTCAGTGACCTTTGAAACCAATGGTACGGTATGGATAGATTTTGAGAAATATCCGGCATACCAGGCATGCACCTTTGCACTCTCTCTGAAGCTCGCCAACTCTGGTGAGCCTAGAGAAAAGCGACTTCATCCCAAGGCGTTGCGTGCTATCGGGAATAACACTAGAGACTCCTTCTTCAAGTTTACAATCGATGCTGAACTGGTAGAAGGTAGTGCACTCGAAGAGATAGAAGAGATCTGTGCATTGCTTCCAGAACTGGATGTCTACTGTATGCCTGTAGGTGAGAGCAGAGATACGATTTGGCGCAATGATAGAGCGGTCTTTGCCTTTTGCATGAAGCATAATTTTCATTATAGCGACAGACTGCATATCCGTGTCTTTGATACCACGCAGGGTGTGTGAGATAATCTTACTTTTAGGTAAATCGATTAGAATCGAAATATTGCTATATGCGAGGAATGAGAGACGATGATTATCAGAAAACTGTTCAAATTTGAAAATGCCCACATTGTCAGAGACTGTTCTACGGTACGGTGCAGTGAAAATATTCACGGACACTCTTACAAGATCGAAGTCCTTTTGACCTCCAATTATCTGGATCATGGGCAGATGGTCTATGATTTTGGCTTGACCAAATTGGCGATCAAGGAGCTCATAGATGCGTTTGACCACGGGATCACACTATGGAGTCAAGACGACCCTGCCTATATCAAAGCAATGCAACAGTACAGCAACCGCTGGGTCATCCTACCTGTCTCTCCCTCTGCAGAACAGTTTGCACGGGTGATCTATCTGATGGTGGAGAGGGTGTTGGCCTGTACGCAGATGCAAAATGGGGAACGGGATGTACAGTTGCACAGTATTATTGTGCATGAGACTGAGACGGGATATGCTCAGGCATTCGAAGAGGATGCACATAGCAAATTGATGGGGAAAATTGCGTTGGGGGAGATCATCTTTTCTCCGCAGGTACAACAGGAATGGACCGATGTGGGCCTATGGCAAAAACTTTTGAAAAGAGAGACGCTTTATAATCCCCAAAAAGTATAAGCACCGCTCTTGGCTTCAAGTTATTAGTGTATAATGCGTTATCTAAAAAATAGAAGGAAGAAGAATGAAAAAATTCAATCTTATGATACTAATCGTTTCAACGCTGTTGTTTGTGGCGTGTGGAGATGATGCGAAAGAGGCAGCCAAAGCAGCAACAAACAGTGTTGCAGAAGCTAGTACCAAAGCGGTAGATGCGACCAAAGAGGCAGCTTCCAAGGCGGTAGATGCAACAGCAGAAGCAGCCAAAGCAGCCAAAGAGAAAGCAGCTAAAATGGCAGAAGAAGCCAAAGCAGCAGCGGAAAAAGCAGCAGCGGACATGAAGGCAAAAGCAGCAGAAGCAGCTGCAGCAGCCAAAGAGAAAGCAGCCAAAATGGCAGAAGAGACCAAGGCCAAGGCAGAAGCAGTGGCCGCAGCAGCCAAAGCCAAAACGGAAGAGATGGCAAAAGCAGCCGAAGACAAAGCTGCAGAGGTCAAGGAGAAAGTGGCAGAAGCTGTAACGCCCAAGGTGGACACTGCAGCTGGAGCAGCACTCTTTGGCAAGTGTGCGGGATGTCATGGGAAAGATGGGAAGACCAAAGCACTGGGTAAATCTGTCGTGATCGCTGGACAGGATGCTGCAACACTGACAGCGAGCATCAAAGGTTACAAAGCAGGTACCCGCAATGTCAGCGGTATGGGTATGCTGATGAAGGGACAGGTAGCCAGCATGAGCGACAGCGATATTGAAGCAGTTGCTGCCTACATTTCTACACTGAAGTAAGGTTGTTTCCTGACGAGACATTCTCTTGTCAGGAAATACATTTTCTGTTCCCCGTATCATCAATATTATTTATCTTTTCTCTCTTTATTGATGGTTTTTGTTACTTTTTGTCTCTACTTTGCTTCCAAACTTATAAAGATTCTAACTTCATGATATAAATCAATTTCTTTACGGCTTCCCTACACTATAATAAATGTATCCCTTAACATTACAGGAGGTTACAATGGGAATGAATCGTAGAGACTTTCTAAAGAGTTCTGCCGCAGCAGCAGCAGCAGGGGCAGTGGGTATCACTGTACCGGCTGAAGTGCAAGCTGCAGCAGCCAAGGCGGAATCGGATTGGAGATGGGACAAGGCAGCTTGTCGTTTCTGTGGTACCGGTTGTGGAATCATGCTCGCTACCAAAGGTGGCAAGATCGTGGCGGTCAAAGGTGACCCGGCAGCACCGGTAAACAGAGGTCTGAACTGTATTAAAGGTTATTTTAATGCGAAGATCATGTATGGTGCGGACAGACTCAAGCAGCCACTGTTGAGAATGGATGCTGATGGCAAGTTTGATAAGCACGGTAAGTTTAGACCTGTTTCATGGAAACGCGCGTTTGATGAGATGGAGTTTCATGCGAAAAAAGCGTTTAAAGCAAGCGGTCCAGAAGGTGTGGCAAACTTCTCTTCCGGTCAGTATACGGTCATGGAGGGGTACGCAGCCCAAAAGGTGATCAAAGCTGGATTTAGAGGCAACGCTATCGACCCCAACGCGCGTCACTGTATGGCATCAGCTGTGGTCGGTTTCTACCAGACCTTTGGTATCGATGAGCCGTCAGGCTGTTATGATGATATCGAATTGACTGACACGATTATCTCGTGGGGATCCAATATGGCAGAGATGCACCCGATCCTCTGGTCGAGAGTCACAGACAGAAAACTTTCTGCACCAGACAAGGTACAGGTCGTCAATATCTCTACCTACAGACACAGAACTTCAGACCTGGCAGATATGGAGATCATCTTCTCCCCTAGTACGGATCTGGCACTATGGAACTACATCGCTAGAGAGATCGTTATGAGAGACGATGCAGAGAAAATTATCGACTGGGATTTTGTCAAAAACCACATGGTCTTTGCCGTAGCCAATCCCAATATTGGTTATGGTATGAGAAAAGCGGGTGAGAAATCTATCAAAGAGGGCAAGTATACAGCACTCGAGATGGAGACCATCAAAAAAGAGATGAAGAAGACAATCTCCGAGAAAGAGGGGCCAGCATTGGCGCCGTACGGCTACAAAGCCGGTGATGTAATGATCAACAACAAGCCGGGTCTCCCACACTGGCAGATCCCATTTGAAGAGTATAAAAAGTCACTTGAGCCCTATACACTAGAGTATGTGGCGAAGATTGCCAAAGGAGATCCGAATGAAGACATTGAGGTCTTTAAGAAAAAGCTTCAGAAGCTGGCAGATCTCTATATAGAAAAAGGCAGAAAAGTAGTCTCCTTCTGGACGATGGGCATGAACCAACATACTAGAGGTACCTGGGTCAACACCCTCTCCTACAATGTGCACTTTATGCTGAATAAGCAGGCAAAGCCAGGAAATGGCGCCTTCTCTTTGACGGGTCAACCAAGCGCCTGTGGTACAGCCAGAGAAGTGGGAACCTTTACCCATAGACTCCCCGCTGACCTGATGATAAAAAATCCTAAACACAGAGCAATAGCTGAGAAGAAATGGGGCTTGCCAGCAGGCACACTTAACGGGCAGCAGGGACAGCATATCATGAAAATCCATAGAGATATTGAAGATGGGCATGTCAAGTTTGCCTGGATCAGTGTCTGTAACCCGTATCAAGACTCGGCAAGTGCCAGCCACTGGATCAAGGCAGCCAGAGAGATGGACAACTTTATTGTCTGTTCTGATGGTTATCCGGGTATCTCAGCGAAGGTTTCTGACCTGATATTGCCTACAGCCATGATCTATGAGAAGTGGGGTGCTTACGGTAACGCAGAGCGCCGTACACAGCACTGGAGACAGCAGGTACTACCTGTCGGTGACTCGATGTCGGATACCTGGCAGTGGGTGGAGTTCTCCAAGCGCTTTACTGTCAGAGACCTCTGGATGCCAGATGTCAAGGTGGGCTGGGGCAAGAAGACCCTCAAAGGCATCTCTGAGGAGGCGATCAAGGCAGCCGGCTATACACCAGAGACCACCATGTATGAGATCCTCTTTGCCAATGAAAAAGCAAAATCCTACAAAATAGATTTGAACAAATTCCCGCAAAAAGGCTATGACAACTCAGAGTGTCTGGGTGACAGCAGGAATGTTGTAGGAAGTGACGGAAAAGTATTCAAAGGGTATGGATTTATGATCCATGAGTATCTCTTTGAGGAGTACGCATCGTTTGGTAGAGGACATGGCCATGACTTGGCACCGTTTGAGGTTTATCACAAAGTAAGAGGGCTTAAGTGGCCAGTAGTTGATGGCAAAGAAACACAGTGGCGATTTAACTGTAAGTATGATCCCTATGCTGCCAAAGCCAATCCTGGCGGAGACTTTGCCTTCTATGGGCCATTCCTTAAGGCACAGTTCAAAGGCAGCTTGACCAAGCCGGACAAAAAAGGCGGCAAGAACAAGATACCGAACAAAGCCAAAATATTTGCCAGACCGTATATGGATCCACCAGAGATGCCGGATGCGAAGTATGACACCTGGCTTTGTACTGGGCGTGTGCTGGAGCACTGGCACAGTGGTACGATGACAATGAGAGTACCTGAGCTGTATCGTGCCGTGCCTGAAGCACTGTGCTATATGAACCCCAAAGATGCCAAAGAGAAAGGCTTCAAACGAGGAGAATTGATCTGGGTAGAGTCCAGAAGAGGTAAGGTCAAGGCAAGAGTAGAGAGCCGAGGACGGAACAGACCACCACAGGGTCTGGTGTTTGTACCATGGTTTGATGAAAAAGTCTTCATCAACAAGGTCTGCCTCGATGCCACCTGTCCGCTATCCAAGCAGACAGATTATAAAAAGTGTGCTGTAAAGCTTTATAAAGCATAAGTTGAGACAAAGGACAAAGCGTGGGTAAGCAGAAGCCGGTCATTAGTGAGAGACGAAGGTTTTTTACGAGTGTGGCACATAATGCAGGACTTGGAGTATTGGGTGGACTGGTATGGGCTGGGTATGCCGACAAGGCACAGAGCTCTCCACTCACCCTCAGACCCCCTGCCGCACTTGCAGAAAAGGAATTTTTGCGTACCTGTATCAAGTGTACGCTCTGTGCCGAAGCCTGTTTGAATCGACCATCAAATATTGACAGAGAGACGGGTAGGCCAAGACCTGCGACACTCAAGATTGCAAAAGCCAATACCAATGTCACCATAGGCACTCCCTATTTCGTGGCAGCGGATGTACCTTGCTATATGTGTGATGATATCCCTTGTGTGCCTGTTTGTCCGACGGGTGCGCTGGATATCGCATCAGTGACCAACGACAAGGGTGAGCTTGATTACCGCGAGATGGATATGGGTCTGGCGGTGGTGGATCAGAATTCCTGTATCGCCTACTGGGGGATACAGTGTGATGCCTGCTACCGTGCCTGTCCTTTACTCGATGAGGCAATCAAACTCAAATATGATCGAAATGACCGTACCGGCAAACATGCATTTCTTAAGCCTATCGTAGATATGAATGTCTGCACAGGCTGTGGATTATGCGAAAAGGCTTGTGTGACAGAGAAGCCCTCGATCTTTGTGCATCCTAGAGAAGTGGCACTGGGAAGACCCGGTAGTCACTATGTCAAAGGATGGGACAAGAAGGATCAGGAGCGTGTCAGGGATGCCAAAGCGATCCACACGATAGACAAGCGAAGTGAGAAGAAGCCTGTGGATTATCTCAACGAAGGGGTCAGTTATGACTAATATGAAATACCTCCTCCTTCGTCGTATCACGCAGATTACACTGCTGGTGCTTTATTTTGGTGCCAATGCCTACGGCTGGAGGATGCTCAGCGGTACGCTGTCCGGCTCTTCGGTACTGGGTACGATACCGTTGAGCGATCCTTTCGCTGTGCTACAGCTTCTTGCTGCGGGTGCCGTATTGTCTTTTGATGTCTTACTGGGTGCGGTGATTATCACACTCTTCTACGGCATCATAGGTGGCAGAGCATTTTGTAGCTGGGTCTGTCCAGTCAATATGGTGACAGATGCGGCAGCTTGGCTCAGACGGAAGCTCTATATCGACAAGATAGAGCACAAGGTCTGGGTCACGCGAAACCTGCGATATTATATGGTAGTGCTTGCACTGTTGGTATCGTTTGTCAGTGGGCTGGCAGCATTTGAAATCATCTCTCCGATCACGATCCTCAACCGAGGCGTGATCTTTGGATTTGGTGCCGGAGCAGGGTTGTTGGTAGCGATCTTTCTCTTTGATCTTTTTGTTCTCAAAAATGGATGGTGTGGACATGTGTGTCCATTGGGAGGTGTGCATTCACTGATAGGCAAATACGGCCTGTTGGAGGTAGAGCACAACCATGACAATTGTACACTCTGTATGAAATGTAAGGATGTCTGCCCGGAAGTGCAGGTACTGAACATGATAGGCAAGCGAAGCGAAGGTGTCGTCAAGCCGGAGTGTACCAATTGTGGACGATGTATCGATGTGTGTGATGATGATGCACTTGGATTTCATCTCCGTAATTTTTTAACCAAGTAATAAAGGAGAATACATGACAAAAGTAATAAAGGTGATAGCTCTAGGCTCCCTGCTTGCGTCTTCTACAGTCTATGCCGTGAGTACTGCCGCATGCGCAGGATGCCATGGGCAGCATTTTGAAAAGGTGGCGTTGGGCAAGTCGAAAATAGTCAAAGATATGTCCAAATCAGATATCATAGCAGCGCTTAAAGGCTACAAGGATGGTACCTATGGTGGTGCAATGAAAGGTACCATGAAGGGACAAGTTACTGCTTTGTCATCAGATGATATAGCGGTCATAGCCGATATGATCAAAGGTGGGGCAGGTACAGCTACCAACAAGGCAACAGAACATGCCGCAGCCGCCGCAGTAGCTGCTTCCAAGCTGGTCGATATAAATGATGCTGCTTCCTCAACAGAGCGGATCGCCAAAGAGGATCTGGCCAAGAAAAAAGTGATCACAGAAGAAGAGCTGGGTCTGAGAAAGGTAGATCTCTACAGTGAAGACAAAGCAACACCCTCAAAAGGTAAATTTACCAGAGCAGCCGCAGGTGCTGCAGACAGATTTGAGAGAGCCTATACCAATGCGCCTCCGATGATCCCTCATGATGTGGAAGGACTGCTGCCTATCACCAAGGGCAATAATGCCTGTCTGGGATGTCATATGCCAGAGGTAGCACCCAGTGTCAAAGCGACACCGATCCCTGCATCACACTTTGCCAACTTTAGGCCTGCTACTGGTATGGCAGCAGACGGCAAGATTACCAAAGAGGGTAAAGAGGTAGACAATACAGGTGATTTTAAAACTATTGTCAAGAAAATGAACAAGCTCAACCCTGCACGATTCAACTGTTCGCAGTGCCATGCGCCGCAGGCAAATATCGATACACTGGTGGGCAATACCTTTACGCCAGACTTCGGTAATGATGAGCAAAAGCAAAAGTCAAATCTGATTGATGTGATCAATGCAGGTGTGAAGTAAGTGGCATCGCGACGGGATTTTTTCAAATCTTTCGCAAAGCCACTACAGCAGACTCCCAAGGATGCGTCTCCCCTCGTGGTGAGACCGCCTTATGGTCTGAGTGAATCTTTTTTTCAGAGTGAGTGTCCAGCGTGTGAGAGCAAAGCTTGTGTCGCTTCTTGTGAAGAGAAGATACTTTTTATTGGTGGGGGTGGCACGGCTCAGCTGAGCTTTGCTTCCAGTGGGTGCACCTTTTGTGAAGCGTGTGCAGAAGCGTGCGATGCTGGGGTATTACAGCTGGAGGAGAGTAGAGCCACAGAGCATATCGCAGCAGACTTCAGGATCAATATAGAGGGTTGCGTCGCGCACAACCGTGTGATCTGTTTCTCCTGCAAGGAGCCTTGTATTGATGATGCGATACTATTTAACGGTATGTTCAATCCGGTGATTGATATGAACCTCTGCACAGGATGTGGGTTTTGTATCTCAGTGTGTCCAGTAGACGCGATTGAGTGTACACCCTATCTACTGCAAGAGATTGCCAAAGATGACAGAGAGGAGAAGGTATAAAATGACTATAGAAACAGCACAGGGGTTGGCACCTACATTGTTTGCCGCACTGCAAGAGCAGATTTTTGTCTGTCGTGAACTTGTGGCTATTGATGAGAACTATCAAGAGGAGGAGAGTGAAGAAGTTGCAGAATTTGATCCTGAAGCGTATAATTATATGATCTATATCGCTGAGCCCACACAGAAAGTATTGGGCCAAGATGGGATGCAGCAACTGATCAAAAAACTGGAACAGTGTGAGGCATTTGCTGACCTTCTGGTCTCGGAGGAGGACCTCTACGGCGTCCAGAGTGACAGGGATGAAGAAGAGATTTCCAAGGCACTATTTGTGATGCTGGAGGAGATCTTATCATGAAAAAAATAATGATAATACTAGGTTTGTTGACACTCGTTTTACAGGCTACAGTGATGCTGACTCCTGCAGAGGAGATTGTGATTGACGGTGCTGCCAAGGATCTTGTCGTAGAGGGAGATATGATCTATATCGGGACAGATAAGGGTAAAATGCAAGGGTATAGTATCCAAAGCAAAACCTTGCAAAAAGAAGTGAGGTTTCCAGATATCAAAGATTTTATGGGGGATACTATTTCCACAAGAGTTTCCAGTCTGGACACAAGAGAGGGCAGGTTCGTGATGTTGACAGATAGTGGTATAGGAGGCTATGTCAATGTCTGGATGCATGAGGACAACAAAACCACTCAGCTGCTGTCCCACGAGGATAAAAAAGCGATTGTCAAAATACGTATGATAGACAAGAATCATATCCTTTTTGGATACCTTGGCAATGAGGCGGCCCTGTATGACATCGCTACCAAAAAGGAACTCTACAGGGTGCAGCTAGCCCCATCAAAGTTTTCTGATTTTGCACTCAACACTGACCGTACTCAGGCTGCATTTGGCTGTGAAAGTGGCGTGATCACTGTAATTGATGTGCAAAGTGGAAAAGTGATAAAGGTGCTGAGTGGCATCAATAAGGACAATACCTACAAGGTGGATTTCAAACACGGCATGGTGTCTGGAGCCGGGCAGGACAGGAGAGGTGCCATCTATGATGTTGCTACGGGCAAAGGGGATTTTGTCAAAGGGAGTTTTCTTATCTATGCTACCGGCCTTAGTCCCAGTGCAAAAAAAGTAGCCTTTGCAATTGATGAACAGAACGATATTGCAGTCTATAAAACAAGTACCAAATCCAAACTGTATCTACTTAAAGGACAGAAAAGCACACTCAATGCCATTGTATTTATTGATGAAGATACGATTGTCTCAGCCAGTGATGACGATACAGTGATGGTGTGGAAACTTAAACAAAAATAGGAGAATAACAGATGAACATATCCAGTATCGTAGTGCAGGTCAACAGAGACAATTATGATAAGCTGACAGAATTGCTCAAAGAGAGTGAGATCTGCGATTATCATTTTGGAGACAAAGAGAAGGGAAAGATCATCGTCACCATAGAGGGAAAAGATGTGGGTGAAGAGATCGAAAAGTTGGTGCAGATCCAGGCGATGCCCAGAGTGATCGCAGCAGATATGATGCAGACCTATCAGGAGGATATGCTTAATAGTGAAATTGAGGCACTTAACAAGCAGGACCCAGTCCCTGAAATGCTCAACGATGACAGTATTGATGCCAAGGATATCGTCTACCATGGAGATCTCAAGAAGAAAGATATCCCAGGTGTAGTGTAGCCCATATCTCTCATGAGAAAATAGCATCGACACAAGTTTTCTATTTCGAGATTTAGGTATAATCGCAGATATTTTTTTCCAAAGGTAACAAGATGCTAAATGAGATCATCTCCTACCACCACTATATGACTGAGGCATTGCTGCTGGTTATGATACTGAATGCTGTGGTGCCGCCACTACTGAAGAGCAGTATTGAAAAAATGATTTTCTGGACGCGTATTGGATACTTTGCTTTCTGGATGTTCTGGTCGATGAATATCTTCGCAGGACTGATCGTGTTTATGTTTACCGGTAGAGAGCTGACACCTTCTGTATGGATGATGATCACTATCTCTATCATACTGGGTATGATCGAAACCTACCGTGCGATCCGCACCAGGAAGCTTTGGATGCAAGGGATGGATGCAGGTCGATTTTCTCTCTCCATGCTGGGTCTTGAAATACTTCTGCTTGTTGCTGTCTCTCTGTCTGCCTTGCGGGTACATTGATGCAGTACCTCTATCATCCAGAGACTTCGGTATCGCAGCTATACTTGAGTGGCGAGAGCCATCGCTATCTTTTTAAAGTACGCCGGCATAGAACTGGAGAGCTTGTATGCCTCCGAAATCTCCAGGATGATACCCTCTATACCTATGAGATTATAGCATTGGACAGAAAAGAGGCAACGCTCATGCTTCAGTCGCAGCAGGAGCTTGTCGTCAAAGCAGAGAAAAAACTACATATCGGCTGGTGTATGATAGACCCCAAAAGTATTGAAAAAGCACTTCCCGGTCTCAATGAACTGGGGGTAGAGAAGATCACTTTCCTCTACTGTGCACGCAGCCAAAAACAGTTTAGCCCAGACTTTGACAGACTACAGAAGATACTGCTAAACTCTTCTCAGCAGTGTGGAAGAAGTCGTATGATGATATTGGAGATGGAGGAGAGTCTCGCCTCTTTTCTGAAGGCCTATCCTGAAACCTATCTTCTGAATTTCTCAGAAAAACATCTCTCGCCAGCGGCATCCATTGAGACAATCGTGATTGGCTGCGAAGGTGGTCTGACCGATGCAGAGTGTGCGCTGTTCGACGCAGGAAGAGTGGTAGGGCTCGATACACCACTGATCCTGCGAAGTGAGAGTGCTGCCACTTCTGTGGCCAGTTTGTTACTGCTCTAGCAGATCCAATGAGTGCATTTCAGTGATCTTGAGCTCTCCGGCCTCTTTTTTGGCGGTAAATGCTGCTTGGAATTCCCAGCGAATGATACGCTTTTCCTTGGATGTCTGCCCGACAAGCTTGAGACTACAGCGACTTTTGTTGCTTCCTCTTCTGGGGGTACAGCGATAGGATTTGATATAGGTGAGATATTTTGCCCCGCCAAAGAGTGTCTCTTTGAGCTGTTTTTCAAATGCTTTTCGCTCTCTGTGATAATAGGAGAGATCAAGCAGTTGGTCAAGCAGTAGGAGTTTGTCTCTCCTGCTTAGTACAAATTGAGGAAGAGAAGAGGCCTTGGGAATCGTACTGATAGAGAGGGTGTTTGGTGATGGCATAGGGGTACTTTTGGGCGCAGTGCCTATAGGGATGATCAGCTTGTGGTTGTGAAATCCCTGCTGCCCTACAGTACCTTTTTGGGGGATAGACTTGATTTTGTTTTTGTATTTGAGGCTACCGCGTATATAGAGGGTGAGCTGGCTAACCTGTGGGGGTATTTTGAGGGTGATCGTAGCTTTTTTAGTCTGATTTTTTGCCCAGTGTTTGGCCTCACCCTCGATCAGAAGATATCCACTTCGCATAGGTTTTTTATGTGTAATACTAAAAATATTTGATGCTTTTGGGTAGCTTTTAATATGGTCAAATCCATCAGATCGGCTCTTTAAAAGTATATCTTGTTCGACACCGGGAAAAGAGAAGGAGAGCCACCCAGATGCCTGACCAAAACGATTGGTCATGCTGGCATCGATCTGAACGATCCGCTTCTGCTTGTCGATAAGCTCCGCATGGATGTTGATGCTGCCAAGTGCACGGTCTTTGATAGTAACCTTGTTTATTTTCTTTTTAGAGGTGGATTTGTTTCGTGTGCTACCCTTGTTTGCAGGTTGTGCTTTTTGGGCAAAGGAACAGCTTTTTTTATAGCCCAGCGTACAGGCCTTTTGTGTATAGGTGATAAAGCTGGCATCGCTCTGTATCACACCTGATCCTACCAGATACAACTCTGCCAGATGGTAACAACCCATTGCATAGCGTAAATCACAGGCACGCTTGTAGAGTTTGGCGGCTTTATTAACCTTCCCTTTCTGGTCATAGAGATAACCCAGACCATCACAGGCTTGTCCACTTTTGTTATGGCATTGTCGTGTCAGTTGCTGCGGTATCGCAGCATGAAGGCTTGCGAGTAGTAAAAAAGAGAAAATAATTCTATACTTCTTCATAAAAATATCAATGATTTGCTCCGTACTGTTTTGGGATACCTCTTGGGGTCAATACTATTGTAACCAAACTCTCCTGACTTGCCACAATTTTGCCACAACTTTTTGCTACAATGAGATGTTAGGATTTTTTCCATAGAGAGGAAGTACATATAGGTAGCTTCCTTAGGTATTGTTGTATTGTGTGTTCTATCTGGTGATTGCACGATACAAAAGCATAAGTCAAAAAGGAGACACTGATGAAAAATAAGTATTTGCAAAGATGTTTTTTGGGGCTTGCAGCCTCTGCACTCTTGGTAGGGTGTGGCGGTGGCGGTGGTGGCAGCGGCGGTAATGGCGGTGGCGGTGACGGTGGCGGTGGGTCACCATCCTTCAAAGGGTTGGCATCGCTCTCGGGTACACTGGGTGCTGACAAAGGAGGGTTTGCGCGCCTGCTCCTAGATACAGATGGGGATGGCAAGTATGATGGTAAGAATGATATCACTGCTTCCCTGGAGGTCAAAAACGGATCCTTTAGATTTGAAGGTATCAAGACACTTGAGGGCAAAGTACTTCAGGGGCAGCTGATCGTGACTGTGCCTGGCTATGCGCCCTATCAGAGGATTGTTTCGCTTCATGCAGGGCAGAGCTATGTGATAGATGCCTCCTCAGCACTCAACAAGCCGGCACTCAAGGAGGTTGTGAGCCTAGAAGGCCTTTCCAAGTCAGCACGGATGGGAAGTGTCATACAGTTTGGTATCAACAAGACAGAAGAAGGTATGCAGAGCTTTAGTCGACTGATCTCACTGGGTCAGCTTGCTGCGGAGGATAGCTTTCCTGTAGAGGATGGCAGGGTTTCGACCTATCAGTTTGCCACTGCATCGATCCCCGAAGGTGTCAAGACCGTAGAAGCCACTATGCAGGCCTTTGACTCTACCAAACCTGAAGATATTGGTAACTTCCCAGGAAGTTTCCGAGGCTATGGTCAGAACGGTGCCAAGAGCGCAGCAGAAGGAGAGGTAGGGCTCGCCTCGGCTGCTTTTGACCTGCTGGTACTCAAAGACCAGAATGGCCAGAAGATCACACTAGAAGCAGAAACTTCCAAACTGGGAACCAAAGTAGATCTGAGTAACTGTGTTAACAGATGGACACGCCATGTGACTGCTGATCAAGTAACTGTGATCAACAGTTGGGGTGATTCTGATAATACAGACCCTGGATATCAGGTGCCTATCTGGAGTAATGACAACAGTGAGTCTGCATGGAAATTTGTCGGTGTTGCAAACTTTGATGAGCCTAATAATCAATTTGAGATGTGTATTCCTGATGACTGGGGTTCGGGGTATCTCAACTGTGATTCCCCGATTGCGTTTGAACAACCTGTTATAATGTGTGTCAATGCATCTGATGGAAATACTTCTCTCTCTTCTGTATCTA